>JAEUAC010000225.1 GCA_019695455.1 Methylorubrum extorquens
CTCGCGAGCGGCGCGTCGAGATGCGCCATCGTGGCCTCGATCGAATCCCGCGCGGCCTCGAACGCCTCGGCGCCCGGGCCGGCGCTCAGCGGGCGAACCGTGCGGACGATCGCGATCTCGTCCTTCAGGCTGTCGAACACGACGACGATCTGCGGCCTGACGAGGATGGCGTCCGGCTCGTCGACGGGGCTCGGCCGGGCGGGGGCGAGCCGCTCCATCGCGCGGACCATGTCGTAGCCGAGATAGCCGAACAGCCCGGCCGCCATGGGCGGGAGCTCGGGATCCAGCGCGATCCGGCTCTCGGCGACGAGCCGCCGGAGGCTGTCCAGCGGGCCGCCGGCCTCGGCCGCGAAGGCGCCCCCGTCGCGGGCGGTCTCGGCCGCGGGTCCGGTCGCGCGCCAGACGAGGTCGGGCGCGACGCCGATGATCGAGTACCGTCCCCGCTGGGCGCCGCCCTCGACCGATTCGAGCAGGAACGCCGCGCCGCGATGCGCCGCGCGCAGCTTCAGGAACGCCGCGACGGGCGTCAGCAGGTCCGCGGGCAGGGTCGCCGAGACGCAGAACGGCCGGCCCTCGGCGTGGAGCCGGGCGAAGCGCTCGGCGTCGCGGTGATCGGGCACGGCGCGATGTCCGGGCTCAGCTGTCGCCGCCGATGGCCCGGCGCATGGCGTCCGGGTAGGTCTGGACGCCGATCTCCTTCTCGACCATCGCGAAGTACTCGCCGAGGAGGTCGTCCGCGAGCGCCTGCCGGAGCTGCTCGGCGACCCGTTCGGCCTCCTGGGTGGTCGTGACGTAGGGCGGCACGGTCGCGGCCGTCACGCGGAACAGGACCCGGCCGTCGTCGCTCGCGGCATCGGCGACCTTGCCGGTCGGCGTCGCGAAGATGCGGGTCACGACCGGCCGGGGCAGCGGGCCGCCCGTTCCGGTGCGGGTGAGATCGTCGGCACGCGCCACTGCGCCACCGACCTGCGCCGCGACGCTTTCGAAGCTCGCGCCGCCCTCGACGGCCTCCCGCAGCGCCTTGGCGCGATCGGCGAGCCGCTTCGCCACCTCCTCGGTGCGCCACTCGGCCGAGACCCGGTCCCGCACCTCGTCGAGCGTCCGGTCCCGCGCCGGCTCGATCCCGGTCACGTCGTACCAGACGTAGCTCCCGTCCGGCAGGCGCAGGGCCTCCGTGTCGGCCCCCACCTCGGCGCGGAACAAGGCCGGCACGACGGCCTGCGGATCGGGCACCGTCGTCACGAGCTGGCCCGCCTTGTCGCGCCCCTGGCGGTCCAGGCTCGCGATGCGGCGGAGCGGGATGCCGCGCTCGGTCGCGATCTGGTCGAGCGGCTTGGCGGCGGCGCGCTGATCCTCGATCTCGTCGTGGATCCGCTGCACCTCGGCGCGGGCACGCTCCGTCGCGAGCTCCGTCTTCACCTCGGCCGCGACCGCCTCGTAGGGGCGGACGGCGCCGGGCTGGATCGCCGTCACGTGGACGAGAACCGGCCCGAACCGGCCCGCGACCGTGTCGCTCACGCCGTTGTCGGCGAGCCGGAAGGCGGCCTCGGCGACCGCCGGGTCCAGGATCTCGCTGCGGGTGACCGTGCCGAGGCTCAGCGTCCCGGCATCGACGTTCCGCTCCTTGGCGATCTCGGCGAAGGGCGTCCCGGCCTTGATCCGGGCCGAGGCGGCGTTCGCCTCCTCGACCGTCGGGAAGACGATCTGCTCGACGGTACGGCGCTCGGAGGTCCCGAAGCGGCTGTCCTTCAGGCGCTCGTAGGCCGCGCGGGCATCCGCGTCGGACACGGCATCGGGCTTCGCGAGCGAGGCCGCGTCGAGCACGAGGAGGCCGACTGCGCGGTATTCCGGCGCGCGGTAGAGCGCCTTGCGTTCCTCGAAGAAGCTCTTCAGCTGCGCCTCGTCGGGCGCCGGGATGTCGCCGGCTGCCGCGGGCGTCAGCAGGGCGTACTCGGCCGCCCGCTTCTCCGTCTGGTAGCGGTGCACCGCCTCCCGCATCGCGAGCGGGACGGGAAGGGCGCCGGAGACCGCCTCGGCGATCTGAAGGCGAGCCGCGACGGATTTCTGGTCGCGAACGTATTGCCCCTCCGTGACGCCGCTCGATCGCAGCGTGTCGGTGAAGAGCGCCCGATCGAACTGGCCGCTCGGGCCCTTGAAGCTCGGATCGTCCTGGATCGCGCCGACGACCAGCGCGTCCGGCACCGCGAGGCCGAGCTTCTGCGCCCGGTCGTCGAGAGCCGCCTCCGTGACGAGACGGGCGAGGACCTGCCGGTCGAGGCCGAGGGCGCGGGCCTGGTCGGGCGTGATCGACTGGCGGGCCCGCCGGATCAGGTTCTGGTATTCGTTCTGGTAGGCTTGGCGGTAGGATTCCGCCGTGATGTCGCGGCCGGCGACCGTCGCGACCTGCGTCCGCACGCCGCCCCGGAAGATGTCGCCGATGCCCCAGATGGCGAAGGACATGATGAGGAAGCCGAAGAGGATCGTGACGACGACCCGGCCGACCCAGCTCTTCCCCAGCCGGTTGATGTTCTGAAGCATCGAGTCCCGTTCCTGCGCCAACCGCGCCGAAGGCCCACCTAATGCATGGGCCGATCAGGGGAAAGGGCGGGGGCGTCGGCTCCGCCCCCACGGCGGCCGCCCGTTTCGGCGGGAACGGGCGCCCTGGCCTGCCGCGGCCCCGGAGGGGTCACGCGTCTCCGAAGACGCGCGCGAAGATCGTGTCGACGTGCTTCAGGTGATAGCCGAGATCGAACAGCGCCTCGATCTCGGATGCCGAGAGCTTCGCCGTGACGTCAGGATCGGCCTTGAGGAGCGTCAGGAAGTCGCCTTCGCCGCGCCACACGGGCATCGCGTTGCGCTGGACGAAACGGTAGGCGTCCTCCCGCGAGACGCCCGCCTGGGTCAGCGCCAGCAGGACCCGCTGCGAGTGGACGAGGCCGCCGAGGCGATCGAGGTTCTTCTGCATGGTCGCCGGGTAGACGAGGAGCTTGTCCACCAGCCCCGTCAGCCGGGCGAGCGCGAAATCGAGCGTCACGGTGGCGTCCGGCCCGATCATGCGCTCCACGGAGGAATGCGAGATGTCACGCTCGTGCCAGAGTGCCACGTTCTCCATGGCCGGCATCGCGTAGGCGCGCACCATGCGGGCGAGGCCGGTCAGGTTCTCGGACAGCACGGGGTTGCGCTTGTGCGGCATGGCCGAGGACCCCTCCTGCCCTTCGGAGAAGAACTCCTCGGCCTCCAGCACCTCGGAGCGCTGGAGGTGACGCACCTCCGTCGCGAGCCGCTCGATCGAGGACGCGATGACGCCGAGGGTCGCGAAGAACATGGCGTGGCGGTCGCGCGGGATGACCTGGGTCGAGACCGGCTCGGGCACGAGCCCCATCTTGGCCGCCACGTATTCCTCCACGCGCGGATCGATGTTGGCGAAGGTGCCGACGGCGCCGGAGATGGCGCACGTCGCGATCTCGGACCGGGCGAACACGAGACGCTCCCGCGCCCGGGCGAATTCCGCATAGGCGGCGGCCAGCTTCAGGCCGAACGTCACCGGCTCGGCATGGATGCCGTGCGAGCGGCCGATGGTCGGCGTCGACTTGTGCTCGAAGGCGCGCCGCTTCAGGGCCGCCAGCAGCTCGTCGAGATCGGCGAGGAGCAGATCGGCCGCGCGCGTGAGCTGTACGGCGAGGCAGGTGTCGAGGACGTCCGACGACGTCATGCCCTGATGGACGAAGCGGGCCGGCTCGCCGACATGCTCGGCGAGGTGGGTCAGGAAGGCGATCACGTCGTGCTTGGTCACCCGCTCGATCTCGTCGATGCGATCGACGTCGAAGGTCGCGGCCGAGCCCTTCTCCCAGATCGTCCGCGCCGCGTCCTGAGGAACCACGCCGAGGTCGGCGAGCGCCTGCGTGGCATGCGCCTCGATCTCAAACCAGATCCGAAAACGCGTCTCGGGCGACCAGATGGCCGCCATGGCGGGCCGGGAATAGCGGGGAATCATCGACAGTCTCGTGCAGTTGTACCACCTGAACGAGTGTGCAACCTTGAGGTGTTGCACTGGTTCAGGAGGGTGGGATGGACGACGACAAGCTGATGCGCTCGGCGGACGTGATGGGCGTGGAGCTGAAGGACCCGGCGAGACTGGACGAAATCCGACACCGTCCCGATCGATTGGACGCGATGGTCAGGGATGCGAAGGCCACGACTGAGGCGACGTTTCAGGTCTCCCGGCGCAGCAACGCCATCGAGGCCGATCGGGTGGTCTATCGCATGACCACTATGTTTCTGGGCGCCGTGATCCTCGTGATCGCAGTCGGCATCATCGTCATCCGCGTCGTGCCCGTCTTCGTGCTCGACAAGGAACAACTCGTGGTGGCCAACAGCATACCTTTCGCGATTCCAGACTCGCTGGTCGCGATCGCATCGGCCGCCGTTGGTGCGCTGGCCGGATTGCTCAGCCCGATCGGGGCTCGATCGTCCTGATGTCACGCCCAGGCGCCGCTGGCCGCTTCGGCGGCACCGCGGAGGGCGGCGATGTTGGCGGCGTAGCATGCGGCTCCGCCCTTCAGCGCGGCGGATCCCGCGACGAGGACGGACGCGCCGGCGCGGACCGCCTCGGGGGCGGTCTCGACCGTGATGCCGCCGTCGACCTCGATGGCGATCGGCCGACCGGCCGCCATCGCGCCGACCCGCCGGATCGTCTCGCAGACGGACGGGATGAAGGCCTGCCCGCCGAACCCAGGATTGACGCTCATCACCAGGACCACGTCGACGAGGTCGAGGACGGGCTCGACGACGGCCGCCGGAGTACCCGGGTTCAGGGCGACGCCGGCCCGCTTGCCGAGCGCCCGGATGGCCTGGAGCGAGCGGTGCAGGTGCGGCCCGGCCTCGGCGTGGACCGTGATGACGTCCGCGCCGGCCGCCGCGAAGGCGGCGAGGTAGGCGTCGGCCGGCGCGATCATCAGGTGCACGTCGAAGGTCTTCGTCGTGAGCGGCCGCAGGGCCTTCACGACGTCGGGGCCGAACGAGATGTTCGGGACGAAGTGCCCGTCCATCACGTCGAGGTGGATCCAGTCGGCGCCGGCCTCGTCCAGGGCGCGGACTTCCTCGCCCAGGCGGGCGAAGTCGGCGCCCAGGATGGAGGGCGCAAGGCGAAGGGGAGCAGCGGCCATGACGGAGGCCGGTACCACCCGGCCCGGCGGGCCGCAACGCGGGCGGCGCGGTGGAGCCCAAGGCGGTCGCGAGAGGGCCATGATGGCCCAAGCGGTCCGCCTTCATGCATGAGGTCCGGTGTTCGGCCTATGTGACTGAATCGCCGAAGAGATCGCGCCAGGCGGGGAGCGCGCCCTCGAACGGCAGGGCGCGGGCCTCGTAGACGGCGCGCGCCACGGCACGCGCCAGGCAGTCGGCCGCGAGCGAGCCGAGTTCCGTGAGGTCGTCGGCCCCTGG
Organism: Methylorubrum extorquens; assembly: GCA_019695455.1. GTDB lineage: Bacteria > Pseudomonadota > Alphaproteobacteria > Rhizobiales > Beijerinckiaceae > Enterovirga > Enterovirga extorquens_A. Next base: position 5,443 of record JAEUAC010000225.1, read on the forward strand.
CGGACGGAGCCTCGTGGAGGCGGCGAAGATCGTGTCGCCGTCGCTCGGCGCGAAGGCGAGGCGCAGGGCGCGTGCCATCCCGGCCGAGGCCATGATGGCGAGCCGGCGCGCCTCCGCCTTGTCGAGGCCGGCGTCGGTCGCCACGATCGCGATCGTCGTCGCGGGCTGGGACCCCCCCTTCCATCGCGGCGGCGACCGGGCGGGCTCGGGCGACGACGGCGTGCCCAAGCCGCCGAACTCGCGGCCCCGTTCGAACGGCGCCGCCCAGAAATGCGGCCCCCCGCCGACCAGCGCGGATCCGATGGCGTTCACGGCCACCAGCGCGCCGACCGTCGCGCCCGTGGAGGCGACGGCGCTGGTGGAGCCGAGGCCGCCCTTCACGTCGATCGTGGTCGCGCCGAAGCCGGCGCCGACCGTGCCGAGCGCGACATCCGGCCCGGCCGCCTCGCAGGCGTCCCAGGCGAGGTCGCGGTAGGGCGGGAAACGACCCCAGGCCTTGTCGCCGCCGTTCAGGAGATCGAACAGGATCGCCGAGGCGACGATCGGCACGCGGACGTCGCGGATCGGGGCGCCGCGGCCCCGCGCCCGCAGCCAGGCGTCGACGCCCGTCCCCGCGTCGAGCCCGATGGACGACCCGCCGGACAGGACCAGCGCGTCGACGCGCTGGATCGTGACGACAAGCGCGAGCGGCTCGTGCCCGCGCCCGCCCGGAGCGCCGCCCGGCACGAAGACGGCAGCGGTCGCGGGCCGGTCGAAGAGCGCGACGGTCACGCCGCTCGCGAGCGCGGGATGCTGGGCCTGCCCGACACGAAGGCCCGGCACGTCAGTGATGAGGTTCGCCATGCCGCCAGGGGAACGCGGAGCAGGCCGGATTTCAAGCCGCCCGGCCGCGCGGTGCGCGGGAAGCGCCGCCGAACCGGCCGCCGAGCGGCCTTGGTCGCGAACGAAAAAGGCCCGCCGAAGCGGGCCTTCCAACCGGCGAAGCCGGCCCGGTGGGGCCGGCCTCGGCTCTCACATGGCGAGCTCGTTGCCCGAATAGTCGATCTTGCCGTCGGCGCCCTTCTTCCAGACGTACATGACGTAGTCCGGACGCGTGATGTCGCCCTTCTTGTCGTAGGAGATGTCGCCGATCACGGTCTTGAAGACCTTCCCCGAATGCATGTACTCGGCCATCTTCTTCGGGTCGGTCGACTTCACGGCCTCGGCGGCCTCGGCCAGGATCTGCACGGCCGCGTAGGAATACAGCGTGTAGGCCTCGGGGTCGTAGTTCTTGGCCTTGAACTTCGCGACGACGTCCTTCGCCATCGGGTTCTTGCGCGGATCGGGCGCGAAGGTCATGAGCGTGCCTTCGGCGCCGGGACCGGCGATCTGGGCGAACTCCTTGTCGGTGATGCCGTCGCCGGACATCATCGGCGCCTTGAGGCCCTGGTCGCGCATCTGGCGGATGATGAGGCCCGCCTCGGTATGCAGGCCGCCGTAATAGACGACGTCCACGTTCTGCTGCTTCAGCTTGGAGACGAGGGCCGAATAGTCCTTCTCGCCCGGGTTGATGCCCTCGTAGAGCACCGGCTTCAGGCCCTTGGCCTCCATGGCCTTCATGGTCTCGTCGGCCAGGCCCTTGCCGTAGGGCGTCTTGTCGTGGACGACCGCGACCTTCTTGCCCTTGAAGTTCTTGGCCAGGTATTCGGCGGCGACGGCCCCCTGCTGGTCGTCGCGGCCGCAGGTGCGGAACGTGTTCCACAGCTTGCGCTCGGTGAAGCGGGGATTGGTGGAGGCGGGCGTGATCTGGATCACGCCCGATTCGGCATAGACGTCGGACGACGGGATCGACACGCCCGAGTTGAAGTTGCCGACGACCCACTTCACGCCGTCGGACACGAACTTGTTGGCGATGGAGACGCCCTGCTTCGGATCGGAGGCGTCGTCTCCGACCTGGACCTGGATCTTCTGCCCGAGGACGCCGCCCTTGGCGTTGATGTCCTCGACCGCCTGCTCGACGCCGTTCTTCAGCTGGGTGCCGAACGTCGCGTTGGGGCCCGTGATCGGCCCGCCGACGGCGAGCTTGATCTGTGCCTGGGCCGCGCCGGATACGGCAAGCCCGAGACCGAGCGCGAGCCCGGTCAGAAGTCCCGTCTTCATGCCGTTCTTCTCCCTCTGTGATGACCGCCGCGCAGGCGCGGCCGGCGGCGGACCGCCGTCGCGCGCAATCTTGCTGGTTTCGCGACGAATGTCACCCGGCCCGACAGGCGCAAGAAAGATCAGGCCTGCGCTTTCTCGCGCCAGCCGAACGGCCCGGTCTTCTCGTAGAGCCAGCTATATTGCGTGGTCATCTGCCGGGTGCGGCGCACCCGGAACGACAGGGCGGAGAAGGCGGTCACCACGACGAAGTCGACGAGGAAGTGCTGGAGCGACAGGAGCGTGCCGTCGAAGAGCGCGTAGTGGATGAAGCGCACCGCCATGGCGAGAGGCACGGACCAGGCGACGACCTGCCAGAACGGCCGCCACGTCGCCGCGATCGACCGACCCGCCATCCAGGCGATCCAGCCGCCGCCGGCCACCGTCACGAGGACGAAGAGCCAGGCCGATTGTTCCTCGTAGAGTATGCCCTGCATCGATCTAGCCTCCGCCGTCCGTGGTCCGATCCGCCGCGTCGAGGTTGAGGCGCGCGAGAGCGTCGGCCATGTCGAAATCCTCCCGTGCCAGATCCGCGACGTCCAGCGGGCAGCCGGGTGCGAGCGGCGGCACGTCGATGCCGTGTTCGGCCAGTGCCGCACGCGCCTGGCGCTGCGCCATGCGCCAGAGGCGGCCGAGGTCCAGGCGCTGCGCCATCGAAGGGGTCAGCTTGCCGAGAAGGTCGATGTGGAACGTGACCACCTCCGTCCGCCAATGCGCAGCGGCGGGCGCGTCGGGTGCGGCGGCGAGCTTGATCAGATGGACGAGGATGAGCCGGATGTAGCTTTCCGCGGCGTCGCGCTGGCTCTTGCCCACGTCTTCGATCTCCTCGGCGACGTGCGCGATGTCGAGTTCGTTGGAGAGCTCCGGATGCGCGCTCAGCAGACGACGCAGCGCGTCCGCCTGCTGCTCCGACCAGGCGCAGATGTCGTCGTCGTAGAGGGTCCCACGATCCATGGAGCCATCCTAGCGATTGCCGGGCTCCGAAGCGAGACGGTCGGGCCCTCCGGCCACGGCGTCACGGCGCGGCGCCGCGCTGCTTCGCGAGGCTCTGTTCGAACTGGCCCTTCAGGGTCGCGAGATAGGTCTGGAACTCGCCCGGGACCACGAACGGGTTGGGCGCGCCGGGCGCGATCCTCGCGCGCTTGGCCGCCATGCCGTACATCTCGGGATGGGGCGCGAGCAGCACGTCGCCCCGGATGGAGGGCGCCGTCGCGAAGGTGCGCTCGT
>JAEUAC010000321.1 GCA_019695455.1 Methylorubrum extorquens
GTGGCCGACGCCGCGAGGGCCCACCGCAAGTTCCGCAAGGCCGAGCCGTTCTGGACGAAGTTCGCCTGACGCCCGTCCGAGAGCGCGGAGGGATCCGTCGAGCCTCCGTGACGGCCGGGTCCGTCCCGGCCATCAGCTGGACGCGCCGTCAGTGGTTGTCGCGCGGGACGCCCATGGTCTGGGCGACGCGCTGGTACTTCACGGCGGGCTTCAGGACCATGCCCTCGGAGAGCTGGTCCACCATGGCGCGCTGGATCTCCTGCCAGGGCGTCTGCGAGGCCGGGTAGGCGAAGCCGCCGCGGGATTCGAGATCCTGGCGGCGGCGCTGCAGCTCCTCGGCCGGCAGCAGGATGTCGGCCGTGCGCTTGTTCAGGTCGATGCGGATGCGGTCGCCCGTCTGCAGGAGGGCGAGCCCGCCGCCGGCCGCCGCCTCGGGCGAGGCGTTCAGGATCGACGGCGTGCCGGACGTGCCCGATTGCCGGCCGTCGCCGATGCAGGGGAGCGAGGTCACGTTGCGGCGGATCAGCGAGCCCGGCGGCTGCATGTTCACGACCTCGGCCGCGCCCGGATAGCCGATCGGGCCCGCGCCGCGCATGATGAGGATCGTGTTCTCGTCGATCCCGAGGGAAGGATCGTCGATCCGGTGGTGGTAATCCTCCGGCCCGTCGAAGACGACCACGGCGCCCTCGAAGGCGTTCGGATCCTCCGGGTTGTTCAGGTAGCGCTCCTGGAATTCGGGGCTGATGACCGACGTCTTCATGATGGCCGAGTCGAACAGCGAGCCCTTCAGGTTCAGGAAGCCCGCCTTCTCCTTCAGGGGCTCGGCATAGGCCCGGATGACCTCGCGGTTCCAGGAATGCTTGCCGCGGTTGTTCTCACCGATCGTCCTGCCGTTGCACGTGAGCGCGCCCTCGTGGATCTTGCCGGCGTCGATCAGCTCCGCCAGCACGGCCGGCAGGCCGCCGGCGCGGTGGTATTCCTCGCCCAGCCATTCGCCGGCCGGCTGCATGTTGAGCAGCAGCGGGATCGGGAAGCCGATGCGCTCCCAGTCGTCGTTGTCGAGCGGCACGCCGATGTGCTTGGCGATGGCGTTGATGTGGATCGGCGCGTTCGTGCTCCCGCCGATCGCGGCGTTCGCCACGACGACGTTCTCGAACGCCTCGCGGGTCATGATGTCGGAGGGCTTCAGGTCCTCCCAGACCATGTCGACGATGCGCCGGCCGGTCGCGTAGGCGGCCTGGCCGCGCTCCCGGTAGGGCGCCGGGATGGCGGCCGAATCCGGCAGCGCCATGCCGAGCGCCTCGGCGAGCGCGTTCATGGTCGAGGCCGTGCCCATCGTGTTGCAATGGCCGGTCGACGGGGCGGACGAGCCCACGATGTCCATGAACTGGTGGAAGTCGATGTCGCCCTTCGCGTGCCGCTCGCGCGCCTTCCAGACGACGGTGCCGGAGCCCGTCAGCTCCTTGTGGAAGTAGCCGTTCAGCATCGGCCCGACATTGAGCGAGATGGCCGGGATGTTCACGGTCGCGGCCGCCATGAGGCAGGCCGGCATGGTCTTGTCGCAGCCCGTCAGGAGCACCACGCCGTCGAGCGGGTAGCCGTACAGGACCTCGACGAGCGACAGGTAGGAGAGGTTGCGGTCGAGGCAGGCGGTCGGGCGCTTGCCCGTCTCCTGGATCGGATGGCACGGGAACTCGAAGGCGACGCCCCCGGCGGCCGTGATGCCCTCGCGGACGCGCTTGGCGAGCTCGATATGGTGGCGGTTGCAGGGCGACAGGTCCGAGCCGGTCTGGGCGATGCCGATGATGGGCCGGCCCGTGCGCAGCTCGTCGGCCGTCAGGCCGAAATTGAGGTAGCGCTCGAGGTAGAGCGCCGTCATCCCGGGGTTGTCGGGGTTGTCGAACCACTGCTTGGACCGCAGGTTCTCCGGCGTCATCCTCGCCCGCTCAGCCATCCGGTCGCTCCCGCGCGCCTCTTCCTCGGAGGCGCTCCAAACCGCGTCCGTCATGGACCCGCTTCGGCCGGGAGGCAACCGGGGTCCGGGCCCGCCCGCGCCGCCGCTCCGGCCCGCGGGCCGGAGCGTCTCCGGGTCGCCGCGCGACCCGGAGGGACCGGGCAACCCGGAGGGGTCGTCCGGTCAGCCCGCGATGCCGGGCAGCCGGCCCTGGGGCGTATAGCGGTCGACCGCGTCCGGCAGCTCGCGGCTGAGGCGCGACAGGATCTCCTCCCGCGACAGGCCCGTCCGCTGCTGCAGCGAGGACAGCGTATCGGTCCCGATGGCCTGTTCGAGATCCGTCGGGGCGATCGCCTTGTTCGGCCCCGTGCCGACCCAGCTGTCGGCCGTCTCGCCGTGGCCGGCGCCCTTGAACTGGTCGATGATGCCGCCGAGGGCGCCGCCGAGGAACCCGCCCGGATCCTGGCCCCGCATCCCGTCGAGGAAGCCGCCGTGGCTCGCGCCGCCTGCGCCGCCTCCTGCGCCCTGCCCGGCCGGCACCGTCGCGGGCTGGCCCGCGCCGCCCGCATTGCCGAGCCATTCGGCGATCTTGTCCCGGTTCTGGTAGCCGGCGAAGGCCAGCAGCCCGAGAAGCGCCGTCATGGAAGGTCCGTTGCCGCTCATGGCCGCTCTCCTGTCGATCGTGGTGATCGCGGCCAGAACGGGCGGAAACCGGACCGGGTTCCCCGGGGCGGCGCCCTCGGCCCGTCGCCAAGGAACAATCCGCCTGCCTCTCGCTTAGGCAGCGCGATGGCCGCTTCCGGCCGGACGACGATGCGGCGCCGCCGCGATGAAGGACGATCGAGTATGGTGACGCAACGTATCGAGACCGCGGGCGACGTGATGTCGACCTCGACCCGGATCTCCTGGGGGGCCGTGCTGGCCGGCGTGGCGCTCGCGCTGGTCGTCCAGTTCCTCATCAATCTCGCCGGGATCGGCTTCGGTTCCGCGACGCTCGATCCCGGTACGTCCGACAACCCGAGCGCCGCGGCGGCGTCGATCACGGCGGCCGTCTGGTGGATCGCGTCGGGCATCATCGCGTCCTTCGCGGGCGCGTTCCTGGCTGGCCGCCTGTCCGGCAAGTTCGGCGCCGGCACGGGCGGCTGGCACGGCATCACGACCTGGGCGGCGACGACGCTCGTGGTGCTCTACCTCCTCGGCACGGCGGCCGGCAGCCTGATCGGCGGGGCCTTCTCGACGGTGGGCAGCGCGATCGGCGGTCTCGGCCAGGCGACGGGCGGCGCGGCCTCGACGGCCATCCAGGCGGCGGCCCCGGCCGCGGCGCGGATGTCGAACCCGCTGGAGCAGATCGAGCAGCGCGTGCGCACGGCGACGGCCGGCCAGGACCCGGCGGCCGCGCGCGACGCCGCCGTCTCGGCCATCCGGGCGGCCCTCACGGGCAACGAGGCGCAGGCCCAGCAGGCCCGCGACCGGGCCGCGCAGGCGCTCGCGACCGCGCAGAACATCCCGGTCGACCAGGCCCGCACGCAGGTGCAGGAGTACGAGACCCAGTACCGGCAGGCGGTCGCCCAGGCGAAGGACGCGGCCGTGAAGGCGGCGGACGTGACGGCGAAGGCCGTGACGCGCGGCGCCCTGTTCGGGGCCCTCGCCCTCCTGCTCGGCGCGGTCGCGGCCTGGTTCGGCGGCAGCCTCGGCGTGCGCACGGCGCGCGCCTGACCCGAAGCGAGGAAGGCGGCGGGCCCCGGGTCCGCCGCCTCCTCAACCCGCCGCGTCGTCCCCCGTGGCGTAGCGGCGGCAATGGTCGAGATAGGCCGCCTCGTGGCTCGCCACGAGTTCGACCACGCTGGACCAGAGCCACGACGGCGCGTCCAGGGTCTTGGACCGGGTCCGCGTGACCTCGCCGGACCAGCGCCTGCGGGTCCCGGGATCCATCTGGCGGCCGTGGGCGATCCCGACGACCAGGCCGAGATAGCGCGCGATCTCCGCCGCGACCACGCGGTCGAGCTTGCCGATCTCGATCTTCAGGTCCTGCGGCATCAGCTCCCGCAGCACGACGGAGACGTCGAGGAGGCGGCCCGCCCGCATCCGATCCCCCAGATGCGGCGACAGGGCCCGCGCGCCCGCCACCACGCGCTCGGCGTTCTCCCGCGGGGCCCGAACGGCCGCCGCCCGCGGCGCCGCGGCCTGGCCGGCCTCCTTGACGTCGATCAGGCCCATGCGGCCGTGCCGCGGATCGCCCTCCGCGATGCCGACGAGCACGGCGTAGCGGCGCCGGCCGAGCGAGGAGCAGCCCTTCACCCAGAAGGCCGCGTCGAGGATCTCGGCCTCGCCGCCCGCGGCTCCGCCGAACAGCGTCTCCACCATGGCGCGCACGGGTGCGGTGCGGAACAGGTCGGCCAGCCCGCCGAGCTCGTCGCGGGCGAGCGGCCAGAAGGTCGGGCCGATCGGCAGGACGGGCTCGACGTCCTCGATGCGCTCCGCCGCGAGGTGGCGCCACTTCCGCTTGGACGACCGGCTCAGGAGGTCGCGGACGATGCGCGGCCGTTCCGCCTCCTCGTTCGCCTCGTCGAGGAGGCCCGCCGCGTAGCCGTCGACCAGCGCCTCCACCATGCGGGCCGTCACCACGCCGGGCAGGTCCGCCCCGCGGGCGGCGGAGGCGAGCGACAGGCCGAGCCGGATGAGGTCGTGCGCCGGATTGCCGATGACGGTCTGGTCGAGGTCGCGGATCTGCACCGCGACCTTCCCGTCACCGTTCGCCAGCGGGCCGAGATTGCCGACGTGGCAATCGCCGCAGATCCAGACCTGCGGCCCGTCGGGAAGCCGGCCGCCGGCCTCGTCCAGCCAGTCGTAGAACTTGGCCGTCGCCCCGCGCACGAAGGCGTGCGCCGAGCGGGCCATCTTGAGCCGGCGCTGGCGCACCAGCACGTCGCCCCGCTCGTCGGGCGCCGGGACCACGGAGGCGGGGGCTTTCATCGCGCTGCAACATCACGGAAGCGGCGCGGCGGCAAGGTGGGCCGGCGGGCTTCAACACAATCCAATATTGTGTCAGCATCGCCGATACCACCTGGAGATTTCGCGCTGCGGCTTCCCTGGCTTCCCATTGCCCTCGGCCTGGCCACCCTTCCGGCGCTCGGGCAGCCGAGCCGCCCGCCCTGCCCCGACCTGCCGCTCTGCCGCGGATGCGGCTGCCGCGGCGGCACGGGCTATCGCGGCCCAGACCGAGCCTGCGTCGGCTTCCGCGAGTTCGATCGCGTCTGCGGGCCGCCGCCGCACGCGAGTTGCGTGTTCGAGAATGCGCCGAACACGGGCCTGAACCGCGATTGCGTGATCGGGCCGCGCACGCGTCCGGCCGCTCCGCCGCCCTGAGCGCATGCTTGCCTGCGCGCGCGAACCGCGCCACAGGCCAGGGCAACGACAGCCGGGAGGAGCGCGTGAAGACCGTCGCCAATTTCGACCGCATCGGCGAGGAGAACGCCTTCGCGGTGCTGGCCCGCGCGACCGCGCTCGCGGCGCAGGGCCGGGACATCGTCAACCTCGGCATCGGCCAGCCGGACTTCGCCACGCCGCCCCACATCGCGGAGGCGGCCGTCAAGGCGATCCACGACGGCCACCACGGCTACACGCCCGCGACGGGCATCCTGCCGCTGCGCGAGGCGATCGCGGCCGACATCCTGCGGCGCTTCCGGGCCGAGGTCTCGCCCGAGCACGTCATGGTGGTGCCCGGCGGCAAGGTGACGATGTTCGCCGCCATCCTCATGTTCGGCGAGCCGGGGGCCGAGATCCTGTACCCCGATCCGGGATTCCCGATCTACCGCTCCATGATCGAGTACACGGGCGCGACGCCCGTCCCGGTGCCGATCCGCGAGGAGAACGGCTTCGCCTTCTCGGCCGAGGAGACGCTCGGCCTGATCACGCCGCGCACGCGCCTCCTCATCGTCAACTCGCCCGCAAATCCGACGGGCGGCGTCACCCCCAAGGCCGAGATCGACCGCCTCGTCGCGGGGCTCGCCGACCACCCGGAGGTCGCGATCCTGTCGGACGAGATCTACGCGTCCATGACCTACGACGACGAGGCGCACACGTCGCTCCTCGGCTACCCGGAGATCCGCGACCGGCTCATCCTCCTCGACGGCGCGTCCAAGAGCTACGCCATGACGGGCTGGCGCCTCGGCTGGTCCGTCTGGCCGCAGCCGCTCTACGACCGGGCCCGCAAGCTCGCCGTGAACTCGTTCTCCTGCGTGAACGCGCCGACCCAGTGGGCCGGAATCGCGGCGCTCACGGGGCCGCAGGATGCGGTGGGCGCCATGGTGGCGGCCTTCGACCGGCGCCGCGCGCTTGTCGTGGAGGGGCTGAACCGGCTGCCCGGCGTCTCCTGCATCGTGCCGAAGGGCGCCTTCTACGCCTTCCCGAACGTCGCCGGCACGGGCTGGAAGGCGAAGCCGCTCGCCGCGGCGCTTCTCGAGCAGGCCGGCGTCGCGACCATCGGCGGACCGGATTTCGGCATCCACGGCGAGGGCTACATCCGGGTCAGCTACGCGAACTCGGAGGAGAACATCGCCCGCGCGCTCGACCGCATGGGCGACTTCCTGTCCGAGGCCCGCGCCGCCTGAGGGACCGACGAAGAATAGGAAATGCTGAGGGCCGGGAGGCCCGTCTCGAAGCACGCCCGACCGTTGCGCGTCCTTCGAGACGCCCGCTGCGCGGGCTCCTCAGGATGACGACGTAGGGAATTCGAGCCAGGCCCCGAGATGCCCGCGGTCGCTCCTGCCGGCGAAGGCCGGTACCCAG
>JAEUAC010000348.1 GCA_019695455.1 Methylorubrum extorquens
GCAGGTCCACCGGCAGGCCGAGGGTAACCCGATCATCCGCCTCTCCATCGCCGTGCGGGAGGGCAAGCCGCTCGAGCGCGGCTCCTTCGGCGAGGCGCGCGTGATCGGCCGGAGCGAGATCGACGCCGAGACCATCCTGAAGGCGGACCAGGTGCTCGTCGGCATGAACAAGTCGCGGCGCGCCTACAACGCCCGCATCCGCCACCTGCGCGGCTTCCGGGATCCGCTCCCGGCCGCGGGCGAGACCCTCGTCTGCCTGCGCAACGACAAGACGAAGGGCGTGCTCAACGGCGGCCTGTTCTCCGTCTCGCATGCGCGGGGCGAGCGGGACGGGATCGTCGAGCTCGACGTGCAGCCCCAGGACGAGCGGCGGACCGTGCGGGTGTCCGTCCCGCGCGAGTTCTTCGAGGGGAACGAGGAATCGCTGTCCTTCGCCTCGCGGCGGAAGTCGGACGAGTTCGACTACGGCTACGTGCTGACGGTCCACAAGGCGCAGGGCTCGCAATGGGACGACGTGGTGCTCTTCGACGAGAGCTACGCCTTCCGCGAGCATCGGGCGCGCTGGCTCTACACGGGCCTGACGCGCGCCGCGAAGCGCCTCACCGTCGTGGTTTGAGCGGAACGCCGTCCTCGCGCGCGTCCTCCGGTCCGGCGACCGTGACGTCCAGGTCGGTCACGTGGCCGTTCTGGAGGGAATAGACCCAGCCGTGGACGGCCAGCGGCTGGCCGCGCGCCCAGGCGTCCTGCACGAAGACATCGGCGGCGACGTTGCGGACCTGGTACTCGACGTTGAGCTCGCAGAGCCGGTCGAGGCGCGGCCGCCCCTCGGGCAGAGCCTCGAGCTCAGCCCGGTTCTGGCGGTGCACCTCGCGGATCGGGTGGAGCCAGTGGTCGACGAGGCCGCGGCGCTTGCCGTCGATCGCGGCCGCGATGCCGCCGCAGCCGTAATGGCCGACGACCAGGATGTGCTTCACCTTCAGGACGTCGACCGCGAATTGCAGCACGGAGAGGTAGTTCGCGTCCTGCGGGGGCGCGAGGTTCGCGACGTTGCGGTGGACGAACATCTCGCCGGGATCGAGGCCGACGATCTCGTTGGCCGGCACGCGCGAATCCGAGCAGCCGATCCAGAAGTACTCGGGCGCCTGCTGGCCGACGAGGCGCTTGAAGAAGCCCGGATCGGCGGCGACCTTGCCGTCCGCCCAGTCCCGGTTGCGTTGCTTGAGATCGTCGAGCATGGCTCTCGCTAGGCCTACGTACCGCGACGCACAACGGGGAGCCCGCGTCTACGTTCCGGTCCGCCCCGCGGCGTGGATCGGCGCCGTGAGGATCGCCCGCAATCCCGGCCGGTTGTCGCCGTACTCGATCTCGCCCGCGATCTGGCTGACCATCGCCCCCATCATGCGGCTGCCGAAGCCCTTGCCGATCTCGACCTTGCCGCGACCCCGGTCGGCCACGATGAGGCGGAAGTTGCGCCGCTCCTGCTCGAGCGTGATCTCGATCGGTCCCGGCGCGCCGCCATAGGCGTACTTGTTGGCGTTGATGACGAGCTCGGTGAGGACGAGGCCCAGCGGCACCGCCCGGTCCGTGTCGATCGAGATCGGCGCGAGATCGACCGAGACCTGATCGGCCCATTCCGGCCCGAGCGAGGAGATCGTCTCCGCGCAGAGCTCGTCGAGGTAGCGCGACAGGTCGATCGTCTCGACCTGATCCGCCCGGTAGAGCCGGCGATGCACGAGCGCGACCGCGCCGATCCGGCGCTGCGCGTCGTCGAGGTTGCGACGCAGCGCGTCGTCGTTCGCCGCCCGGGACTGCAGGCGCAGGAAGCTCGCCACCAGCATCAGGCTGTTCTGGACCCGGTGGTTGACCTCCTTCACGAGGAGCTCCTGCCGTCCGAGCAGCAATTCCTTGTCCGCCACCGTCTCGGCCAGCTTCTCGTTCAGCTCGCGGAGCCGCTTCTGGCTCCGCGCATCCATGAGGATCTGGCGGAGGCGCGTGCCGGATTCGATCTCCGGCAGCGTCCAGGCCCGCGACTGGCCCCGGACCGTCTCGCTCCACGCCTCGAACGAGGCCCGCGGGCTCAGGGTCTCGCCCGGGCCCATCTTCACGGCCTTGTGGGGATTGCCCGCCCATTCCACCACGCGGATCTGCTCGGCCCGGAACCAGAGCACGACCAGCGGCTCCTCCGTCGACGCCGTGATCGCCAGGAGGCCGCTCGCGGCCTCCGCGAAGGGATCGGCCGGCGGATAGAGCGCCGGCAGCATGTCGGTCGAGAAGGTCTGGCTGGCGGCCTGCGGCGCCGCCCAGGTCGCGAGCCGGCGGATGTCGGCCTCCGGCGGGCAGGTGCCGCTCGTCAGGACGTCCCGGCCGATCAGGACGGCCGCGCCGTCGCTGCCGAGCGTCCGCTGCAGGTCCGGCAGCGCCGCCGCGAGCGCCTCGCGGATCGACGGCGAGCGGCCGAGCCGCGCCGTCGCCTCGTCCTCCATGGCGCGCAGGCGAAGCCGCTCGCGATACGAATCCGCCTCCTCCTTCGCCTTCACCTGCCGGGCCAGCCCGCCCGCCAGGGTCCGGCAGACGACGCGCGTGTCGTAGGAGATGACGCGCGGCGAGAGGTTGTGGCAGGCGATCAGCCCCCACAGCACCCCGTCCTTCACGATCGAGATCGAGGCGGAGGCGGCGACCCCCATGTTCTTCAGGTACTGGACGTGGATGGGCGAGACGCTGCGGAGCGCGCTGTCGCTGAGGTCCACGGGCTCCGCCGCCGGGTCGGCCGCCCGGAGCGGCACGGGCCGGTAGGTCACGTCCGGGATGACGCGGATCCGGTTGCGGACGTAGAGCGCGCGCGCCTGCTTCGGGATGTCGGAGGCCGGGAAGTGGTGGTTGAGGAACCCGTCGAGCCCGGGCGTCCGATCCTCCGCCACGACGACGCCGGCGTCGTCGTCCAGGAAGCGGTAGATCATCACCCGGTCGTAGCCGGTGAGGCGCCGGAACTCCACGGCCGCCCGTTCGCAGAGGCTGCGCAGCCCGGCCGTCCGCTCGAGCGCGATCCCGGCCGCCGCCAGGTCCTCGAGCACCACGGAGGCGCGCGTCTCCGCCGGGAGCGCCGGTTCCAGCTCGACCACGATCGAGCCGCCCGTCCGGAAGGCGACGACGTCGAACATCTCGCCGCCGACCGACGTGACGGGGCCGAGGCCCACCGGGCCCGCGTCGCCGAGGTCCCGGAAGGTCGCGTCGAGCTCCGCGCCGAACAGGTCCGAGGCGGGCCGCCCCGGCCACGAATCGAAGCCGAGCCGCCCCTCGACGTCGCCGGCCGCGTGGGTCGCCCCGAGCGTCCCGGCATCGAAGACGATCATCATGCCGTGCGGCTGGATCGATACCGGGATGTGGATCGGCTCGCGGTCGCAATCGCTGACGTCGAGTCCGACGGGATCGTCCCGCATCATGCGGCCTCGCAGAGCCAGGTTTCGGCGCGGACGAAGCCGGCCACGCCGCCGCGCACCACGGCCGCGGCGCTCGCGTCGTCGCCCGCGGGCACCCGGGCGCGCAGGACGTCCAGGAAGGCGCGCCAGCGCGCACCCGTGTCCGACCCGTAGGGGTCGAGGAAGGACAGGCCGTCGCCCGCGACGCCGCGGGTCTCCATCTCGCGACGGATGATGCGGCCGCCGAGCGTCGACCCTTCGAGCACGTAGAAGAAGCCCAGCGCCTCCGCCTCCGTCCGCGGCGGCTCCACGGGGCAGACGGGCACCCGCTCGCGGTCCAGCCCGAGCACGGCGATGTCGCGCTCGAGCAGCGGCGACCGGTCCCGCCCCTCGAAGTCGAGGCCGTCGATCGGGGACAGCAGGGGCGCGAGCGCCGGCTCCGCTCCGGCATGCAGGCCGAAGAAGCGGGCGACGAGCCGGCGCCGGCCCTCGGGCCGGGAGAGTTCGTCCACGATGTTCAGGCGCGCGTCGAGCCGGGCATGCGCCTCGCCCGTCGCCGCTCTCAGCCGCGAGACGATGTCCGGCCGTTCCGTGTCCTGCATCGGCTGCGTCTCTAGTGGGCCGGATGGCCCGTTTCGAGCATCAGACGTGCACGGACCGACAACTTCTCCGTCTCACTCTTCAACTGTCCGCAAGCGGCCAGAATGTCGCGGCCGCGCGGCGTGCGCACGGGCGAGGCGTAGCCCGCCCGGAAGACGATCTCCGAGAACCGCTCGATCCTCTCCCACGACGAGCACTCGTAAGCAGAGCCCGGCCACGGATTGAACGGGATCAGGTTGATCTTCGCCGGGATGCCGCGCAGCAGCCGCACGAGTTCTCTCGCGTCCGCGTCGGAATCGTTCACGCCCTTCAGCATCACGTATTCGAACGTGATGCGCCGCGCGTTCGACAGGCCGGGATAGTCGCGACACGCCTGGAGCAGGGTCGCGAGCGGGTAGCGCTTGTTGAGCGGCACGAGCTCGTTGCGCAGATCGTCGCGGACGGCGTGCAGCGAGATCGCCAGCATGGCCGAGGCCCGTTCGCCGAGCGCCGGCATCTCCGGCACGACCCCGGAGGTCGAGACCGTGATGCGGCGCCGCGACAGCGTCAGGCCCTCGCCGTCGCTGATCGTGTCGATCGCGTCGACGACGTTGTCGAGATTGTAGAGGGGCTCGCCCATGCCCATGAAGACTATGTTCGTGACGATCCGCCCGCCGTCGGGCAGGATCGCGGTCTCCCGCCCGCCGAGGCTCGGGAAGTCGCCCAGCCGGTCGCGGGCCACGACGAGCTGTCCCACGATCTCGGCCGCCGTGAGGTTGCGGACCAGCCGCTGCGTGCCGGTGTGGCAGAACGAGCAGGTGAGCGTGCAGCCGACCTGGCTCGAGACGCAGAGCGTGCCGCGATCCTCGTCGGGAATGTAGACGGTCTCGATCTCGGCGCCGCGGTCGTGCGGGCCCGTCGGCTTCATGCGGAGCAGCCATTTCCGCGTGCCGTCGACCGACACCTGCTCGGTCACGATCTCGGGGCGGTCGAGCGTGAACGCGTCGGAGAGGCCCGCGCGGAGCCCCTTTCCGACATTCGTCATCTCGTCGAAATCCTGGATGCCGCGGCCGTAGAGCCAGCCCCAGATCTGGCCGACCCGCATGCGGGCCTCGCGCTCGGGCACGCCGATGCCGAGCAGGCTGTCCTTCAGGGCCGCGCGGCCGAGACCGACGAGCGACGGCTTCGCCTCCGCGGCTCCGGGCGCCGGGACGGGACTCGCGTCGGGTCGGGCGGTGTCGAGGGACGCCGTCGCCATGGTGGAAGGCCTCTGCCTGGGGAAGTGATCCCCTATAACATGCGAAATCCGCCGTGTTGAGAGGCACCCCGGACGGCCTTTCGGACGCGTTCCCGGCGCGCCCGACTTGCCTCCTCCGCCCGCCCTCCCCACAACGCCGCCATGATCCACGTCAGCGAACTCACCTACCGGATCGGCGACCGCCTGCTCCTCGACAAGGCGAGCGTCGCCGTGCCGACCGGCGCGCGCGTGGGGCTGGTCGGCCGCAACGGCGCCGGCAAGTCGACCCTCTTCAAGCTGATCCAGGGCGAGCTCGCCTCCGAGGGCGGCGACGTCGCCATGCCGCGCGGCGTGCGGATCGGGGCCGTCTCGCAGGAGGCGCCGGGGGGGCCGGAGACGTTGGTCGAGGTGGTGCTCGCGGCGGACAAGGAGCGCACCGCCCTCCTCGCCGAGGCGGAGACGGCCGACGGCCTGCGCCGGGCCGAGATCGAGACCCGGCTCGTCGACATCGACGCCTATTCGGCGCCGGCGCGCGCCGCCACCATCCTGCACGGGCTCGGCTTCGACGCCGAGGCGCAGGTGCGGCCGTGCTCGTCCTTCTCGGGCGGGTGGCGCATGCGGGTGGCGCTCGCGGCCGTGCTCTTCGCGGAGCCGGACCTCCTGCTGCTCGACGAGCCGACGAACTACCTCGACCTCGAGGGCACGATCTGGCTCTACGACTACCTCGCCCGCTACCCGCACACGATGCTGGTCATCAGCCACGACCGCGACCTCCTCGACACCTCCGTCGACCACATCCTCCATCTCGACCGCGGCAAGCTCTCCGTCTGGCGGGGCGGCTACTCGTCCTTCGCGCGCCAGCTCACCGAGAAGCGGCGGCTGGAGGCGAAGTTCGCCGCCAAGCAGGAGGCCGAGCGCAAGCACCTCCAGGCCTTCGTGGACCGCTTCCGGGCCAAGGCCTCGAAGGCCCGGCAAGCGCAGTCGCGCATCAAGAAGCTGGCGAAGCTCGAGCCGATCTCGCTGTCGATCGAGGACAATGTCCTGCCCTTCGACCTGCCCTCGCCCGAGCGGCCGCTGTCGCCGCCGATCGTCGCCATGGACCGCGTCGAGGCGGGCTACGGCGACCGCACGATCCTGAAGCGGCTCGACCTCACGATCCTGCCGGACGACCGGATCGCGCTGCTCGGCTCGAACGGCAACGGCAAGTCGACCTTCTGCAAGCTGTTCGCCGACAAGCTCCAGCCGCTCTCGGGCACGCTGACCAAGGCGGCGAAGATGGACGTCGCCTATTTCGCCCAGCACCAGCTCGACGAGCTGGCCGAGGCGGGAACGCCCTACGCCCATGTCGCGGCCCGCATGGCCGGCCAGCCCGAATCGAAGATCCGCGCCCGCTGCGCCCGGCTCGGCTTCCAGGGCCAGAAGGCGGACACGCCCGTGACGCAGATCTCGGGCGGCGAGAAGGCGCGCCTGATGATGGGGCTCGCGGCCTTCAACCGGCCGCACCTCCTCATCCTCGACGAGCCGACCAACCACCTCGACATCGATTCGCGGACCGCCCTCATGGAGGCCGTGAACGACTACGAGGGCGCCGTGATCCTCGTCAGCCACGACCGCTTCCTGATCGAGGCCTGCGCGGACCGGCTCTGGCTGGTCGCGGAGGGCACCGTCACGCCCTTCGACGGCGACATGGACGATTACCGCAAATACGTGCTCTCCGGCGGCAAGAAGCAGCCGCCGAGGGCCGTCGAGCCGGAGCCCGTCCGCGAGGAGAAGGCGCCGGCCCGGCCCAGGGGCGGCGCGGCCCTCCGCAAGCAGCTCGAGACCCTGGAGGCCCGCATCGACCGCCTCTCCGCCGCCATCGCCAAGATCGACGGCGCGCTCGGCGACGGCAGCGCCTTCGAGACCGACAAGCGCAAGGCCCAGGAGCTCGCCCGCATGCGGTCCGAGGCCGCCAAGGCCCTGGCGGCGGCCGAGGAGGACTGGCTCACGGTCTCGGGCGAGCTCGAGGCCGTCGGGTGACGGGCGCCCAACGCCCCGTCCTGCCCGGGCACGAGGGCCGAGGCGGGCCCGGCCGGGCGAGGAGAGGCCGCGACCTCGATCGCGGCCAGTCGCGAGGCACGACGTCATGACCTTCTCCGCCCTCGATTCCGCCCTCACGGGCCCGCTCTTCGCGACCGACGCGATGCGGGCCGCGTGGTCCGACACGGCCCGGCTCGGCGCCATGCTGCGGGCGGAGGCGGCTCTCGCGCGGGCGCAGGCGCGGCTCGGCCTCGCGCCGGCCGACCTCGCGCCGGCCATCGAGGCGATCCGTCCGGAGACGCTCGACGCGGACGCGATCGGCCGCACGACGGCGCTCGCGGGCGTGCCGGCGATCCCGTTCGTCAAGGCCGTGCAGGCCCGGCTGCCGCCGGCGCTGGAAGCCGCCTTCCACAAGGGATCCACCACGCAGGACATCCTCGACACGGCGACGAGCCTCCAGGCGCGCGACGCGCTCGACCTCCTGGCGGCCGATCTCGCCGCGACCGTCGCGGCCCTGGAGGACCTCGCCACGCGCCACCGCGAGACGCCCTGCGTCGGCCGGACCTACGGGCAGCATGCGGCGCCGGTCACGTTCGGCTTCAAGGTCGCCGTCTGGCTGGTCGGCATCGCGGACGCCGCCGCCGCCCTGCCCCGCCACCGCGACGCGCTCGCGGCCTCGTTCTTCGGGCCGGTCGGCACCTTCGCGGCCTTCGGGGCGGACGGGCCGGCCGTCTCCGACGCCGTCGCGGCGGAGCTCGGGCTCGCGGCCTCGCCGATCGCCTGGCACGCGCGCCGCGGCCGGGTGGCCGAGCTCGGCGCCTTCCTGGCCATCCTCATGGGCGCGCTCGCCAAGATGGCGACGGACGTGGCCGCCCTCGTCTCGACCGAGATCGGCGAGGCGGCCGAACCCTACGTCAAGGGCCGCGGCGGCTCGACCGCGATGCCGCACAAGCGCAATCCCGTGTCCTGCACGGTGATCCTGGCCGCGGCCTCCGCCGCCAAGGGGTCCGCGACGACGCTGATCGACGCGATGGCCGGGGCGCACGAGCGCCCGGCCGGGCTGTGGCACGCGGAATGGCACGCGCTGCCCACCCTGTTCGGCCTCGCCTCCGGTGCGCTGCGCGAGACGCGCGCCCTCGCGGAGGGCCTGGAGGTGCATCCCGCCCGCATGCGCGAGAACATCGACGCGACCCGCGGCCTCCTCTTCGCGGACGCGGCCGCGACCCGGCTCGCGCCGCTCGTCGGCGGCCACGCGGCCCACGAGGCCGTCGGGCGGGCGACGGACGCGGTGCGGGTCTCGGGGCGTCACCTCCGCGAGGTCCTGGGCGACGACCCGGCGCTCGCGGTCGAGGGCCGCGACGAGGCGCTCGACGCCGCCTTCGCGCTCGACCGCGCGGTCGCGGCGGCCGCCGCCTGGACGGACCGGGCCCTCGCGGCCCCTTGAAGCCTGAGTGTCGACGCGCTCGCAGGTCGTGCGTCCTTCGAGACGCCCTCTGCGAGGGCTCCTCAGCACGACGAAGGGCCGGACCACACGCGGAATTTGGCAACCTCGTCCTGCCGAGGAGGGCCGAAGGCCCGTCTCGACGCGCGCATCGCCTTGAGCCGAGCACGCGGTCCGGGTCAGATGGG
>JAEUAC010000127.1 GCA_019695455.1 Methylorubrum extorquens
ACGACGGGCTACGACGTCCTGAACCTGATCGACGGCGTCCTGGTGGATGCGGGCGCCAAGGACGCGCTCACGCGGATCGACCGCGCCTTCACGGGCGTCGAGGCGAGCTACGGCGAGCAGCTGCGCGACGCCAAGCACGAGGTGCTGGAGGGCTCCTTCGCGAGCGAGCTCGAGGTGCTGACGTCCGACCTGAAGCGCATCGCGGATGCGGACCGGCGCACGCGCGACTACACGGTCTTCGCCATGCGCATCGCGCTGGCCGAGATCGTGGCGCGGTTCCCGGTCTATCGCTCCTACGTCACGAGCGACGATCCCTCGCCCGACGACGTCACGCTCATCGAGGACACGATCGCGGCCGCCCAGAAGACGAGCCGCCTCCCGGACCGCTCGCTCCACGACTTCGTGGGCGCGGCGCTGCTCGGCCGGATCGAGACCGAGGGTCCGGGCCGTCCCACGCGGGAGCACGTCGCCCGGTTCCGTCGCCGCTTCCAGCAGCTCACGGGTCCCGTGATGGCGAAGAGCCTCGAGGACACGCTGTTCTACCGCTTCCCGCGGCTCCTCGCCCTGAACGAGGTCGGCGGCGATCCGGGTCACGTCGGCCTGTCCGTCGCCGAGTTCCACGCGCAGAACGCCGACCGAGCCCGCTCCTGGCCGGCCGCCATGATCGCGACCGCCACCCACGACACGAAGCGCGGCGAGGACGCCCGCGCCCGCCTGCTGGCGCTCGCGGACCGACCCGAGGCCTGGAAGGCAGCGCTCGACGCCTTCGCGGAGCTCGCCGCGCCCCATCTCGCCACGATCGACGGCGAGGCCGCGCCCGACCGGATCGATCTCTCGATCCTGCTGCAGGGCCTGCTCGGCGCCTGGCCGCTCGAGCTGCTCGACGGCGACGATGCGGGCGCGATCGAGGCGTTCCGCACCCGCTTCCTCGGCTTCGTCGAGAAGGCCCTGCGGGAGGCGAAGCGCCATTCGAGCTGGGTCAACCCGGACGAGGCCTACGAAGGCGCCGCGAAGGCGCTGGTCGAGGCCGTGCTGGCGCCCGGCAGCGCGGCGCTCGCCCGGCTGCGGCCCTTCGCGAGGGAACTGGCCGAGGCGGGCATGCGCAACGCGCTCGCCCGGACGGTCCTGAAATATACGCTGCCCGGCGTTCCCGACACCTATCAGGGCACGACCTTCTGGGACTTCTCGCTGGTGGACCCCGACAACCGACGGCCCGTCGACTACGCGGCCCGGGCGGCGTCGCTCGCCGACGCCGCGCCGCTCGCGGACCTCGTCCGGGCCTGGCCGGACGGGCGCGTCAAGCAGCGCGTCACGACGCGCCTCCTGCGCGACCGGGCGGAGACGCCCGCCCTCTATGCCGACGGCGACTACCGTCCGCTCGGAGAGGACGTCGCCGGCATCGTCGCCTTCGCCCGCACGGGTGGCGGGGAGGAGCTGGTCGCCGTCGCGGCGCGGCTCGGGCCCGGCGCGCGGGACGACGCCGCGCGCCTGCCGCTCGCGGCCGGGACGTGGCGGGACGTGCTCGGCGATCGGACGCTGACCATCGCCGAGGGCGGTGCTGCATTGCGGGAGCTTTTCGCCGATCTCCCCGTTGCGGTCCTGAGGAGGACCGCCTGATGGCGCAGACGCGCAGCTCTGAGACCAGCGAGAGGGGACCGGCTTCGAATGCCGCGGGCCCCGTCGGGCCGCGCATCTACAACCTCTTCCCGCTCCTCGTCGGCCCGGTCTCCGCCTGGTCGCGCGAGCTGCCCCGCATCGCGGCGATGAACTTCGACTGGGTCTACGTGAACCCGTTCCACGAGGCCGGCTTCTCCGGGTCCCTGTACGCGACCCGCGACACGGACCGGCTCGATCCGCGCTTCCGCGAGGACGGCGTGGACGACGACGACGCGATCCGCGGCTTCTGCAGGGCCGCGGCCGAGGCCGGGCTCCGCGTGATGGCCGACCTCGTCGTGAATCACGCGTCGAAGGATTCGACGCTGGCCGAGACCCATCCGGACTTCTTCGTGCGCGACGCCGACGGCGCGCTGCACTCGCCCTTCGCGGTCGATCCGGTGGACCCGTCGAAGCGGACCGTCTGGGGCGACCTCGCCGAGTTCGACTACGCGACGCCGGCGGCCCGCGACGGCCTCGCGGCGCATTGGGACGCCTACATCGCCCGCATGCAGGGGCTCGGCATCGCCGGGTTCCGCTGCGATGCCGCCTACAAGGTGCCGCCGGACGTGTGGCGGGGCCTGATCGGGGCCGCGAAGGCCCGCGATGCCGGCACGACCTTCGCGGCCGAGACGCTCGGCTGCACCGTCGACGAGGCGGCCGCGACGGCGGAGGCCGGGTTCGACTACCTGTTCAACTCCTTCGCATGGTGGGATTACCGGGCCGGCTGGGCCGTCGAGGCGCAGGCGCGCACGCGCCTCCTCGCGCCCTCCATCGCCTTCCCGGAGAACCACGACACCGAGCGTTTCGCGCGGTCGCTGCCGGACGAGGCGTCGGGCGTCGAGATCGAGCGCGCGCTGGTCGCCCGCTACATGGCCGCGGCCTTCTTCTCGGCCGGGATCCTGATGCCGATCGGCTACGAGTTCGGCGCGCGCCGGCCGCTCCACGTGGTCGAGACGCGGCCCGACGACCGCGAGACGGGCGAGGTCATCGACGTCTCGGCGGCGATCGGGGCGATCAACGCGCTCCGGGCCGCCATGCCGGTGGCGAACGTCGAGGGCGCCACGATCCAGCTGACCGGACCCGGCAGCCCCTATCTCGGCCTGCTCCGGCTCGACGGCGGCCATCCTCTGGCGGCCCGCGAGGCGCTGCTGCTCCTCGTGAACCCGGGCCGCGACACGGTCGAGGTCGATCCGGCCCCGCTCGTCGCGGGCGCGGGCGGCGTCTTCGGGCCCTTCCTCGACCGGACGCCGAAGGCCGTGCCGCTCGTCCTCGCGCCCGGCACGCCCGCCCTGCTCGGGCCGGGCGAGGTCCGCATCCTCGTGGCCGAGCGGGCGGAGGCGCCGGCGGACGCGGCGGACGGGTCCGAGCCGGACGGCGAGGGCCGCGTCGTCATCGAGGGCGTCTGGCCCGAGATCGACGGCGGCCTCTCGCCCGTGAAGCGGGTCGTAGGCGAGGCCATGGAGGTCTGGGCCGACATCTTCTCGGACGGCCACGACAGGATCGCGGCGGAGATCCTGTACCGACCCGCCGACGAGGCCGCGTGGCGCCGGGCGCCCATGCGGTTCGTGGACAACGACCGCTGGTCGGGCAGCTTTCCGCTGGAGCGCAACACGCGCTACCTCGTCACGATCGAAGGCTGGCGCGATCCGTTCGCCTCCTGGCACCACGAGATCACGGCCAAGCAGGGCGCCGGGCTCGACGTCCGGCTGGAGACGATCGAGGGCGTCCGCCTCGCCACCGAGGCGGCCGCGAACGCGAAGGGCCATGCCGACGAGGGCGCGCTCGCCGCGATCGCGGAACGCCTGGCGGGGCTCGAGGCCGGGTCGCAGGACCAGCTCGACGTCATCTTCGATCCGGCGAACGAGCCGCTGGTCCATCGCCACGCCGAGCGCGCGAACCTGTCGCGCTATCCGCGCGAGCTCACGGTCGTCGCCGACCGGCTCGCGGCTCGCTTCTCCGCCTGGTACGAGCTCTTCCCGCGCTCGATGAGCCACGACCCCGACCGCCACGGCACCTTCGACGACGTCGTCGCGATGCTGCCCTATGTGCGCGACATGGGTTTCGACGTCCTCTACTTCCCGCCCATCAACCCGATCGGGCTGAAGAACCGGAAGGGCAAGAACAATTCGCTGACGGCGGAGCCCGGCGACGTCGGGTCCGTCTACGCGATCGGGGATGCCACGGGCGGGCACGACGCCGTCCATCCCGATCTCGGCGGCATCGAGGGCTTCCGCCGCATGGTGGACGCCTCGCTCGACCACGGGCTCGAGATCGCGCTCGACTTCGCCATCCAGTGCTCGCCGGACCATCCCTGGATCACGCAGCATCCCGAGTGGTTCGAGTATCGTCCCGACGGGACGATGAAATACGCCGAGAACCCGCCGAAGAAGTACGAGGACATCTATAACGTCAGCTTCTACGGTGGGTCGAAGCCGGCCCTCTGGTACGCCCTGCGCGACGCGGTGCTGTTCTGGTGCCGGGAGCGGGTGCGCATCTTCCGGGTCGACAACCCCCACACGAAGCCGCTGCCCTTCTGGGAATGGATGATCGCCGAGGTGAATGCCCGCTATCCGGACGCGATCTTCCTGGCCGAGGCGTTCACGCGGCCGAAGATGATGCGCAAGCTGGCCAAGGTCGGCTTCCAGCAGAGCTACACCTACTTCACCTGGCGGGACACGAAGGCCGAGCTGACGGAATACATGACGGAGCTGGCCCATTCGCCCATGGGCGAGTACTACCGGCCGAACTTCTTCGCCAACACGCCCGACATCAATCCCGTCTACCTGCAGACCGGCGGACGGGCCGGGTTCGTCGTGCGGGCGACGCTCGCCGCCACGCTGTCCTCCGCCTACGGCATCTACAACGGGTTCGAGCTCTGCGAGGCCGCCCTCTACCGCAAGGAGGAGTACCTCGATTCCGAGAAGTACCAGATCCGCGTCTGGGACTACGATCGGCCGGGCAACATCCGCGACCACGTCACGAAGCTGAACGGGATCCGTCGCGCCAACCCGGCGCTGCACGATTTCCGCAACATCGCCTTCGTCCCGGCACATAACGACGCCATCCTGGCCTATCTGCGGATGACGCCCGCCAAGGACAACGCCCTCCTGATCCTCGTGAACCTCGACCCGCGCAACCGCCAGGAATGCTCCTACGAGCTGCCGCTCTGGCAGCTCGGCCTGCCGGACCACGCGACCGTGGACGTCGAGGACCTGCTCGGGGGCTACACCTTCCAGCTCCACGGCAAGTCCCACCGCATCGCCCTCGACCCCTCCGAACGCTCCGCCGTGATCTGGCGGCTGAGCGTGCCCCGGTGACATCCGCGGCGCCTTCCCCTTCTCCCCTCGCGGGGGAAGGCGGGCTTCGCCTCTGCGACGACCGGACGAGGACCGCGCCCACCACGCCCTCGTCCGTCGTCGCGTCGCCACCTACCGACTGGAACCCTGGCTTTCCATGATCGACCGCTCCGACACGCACTGGTACCGCGACGCCCTGATCTATCAGGTGCACGTGAAGTCGTTCTTCGATTCCAACGACGACGGAATCGGCGACTTCGCTGGCGTGACCCAGAAGCTCGACTACATCCGGGATCTCGGCGTCACGGCCATCTGGCTGATGCCGTTCTATCCGTCGCCGTTGCGCGACGACGGCTACGACATCCAGGACTATCGCGACATCAACCCGTCCTACGGGACGATGGACGACTTCCGGGCCTTCATCGAGGAGGCGCATGCCCGCGGCATCCGGGTCGTGACGGAGCTCGTCATCAACCACACGTCGGACCAGCATCCCTGGTTCCAGGCGGCCCGCAACGCGCCGGCCGGCTCGCCCGAGCGCGACTTCTACGTCTGGTCGGACACGGACCAGAAATACACCGACACGCGCATCATCTTCCTCGACACCGAGCCGTCGAACTGGACCTGGGATCCGGTCGCGAAGCAGTATTTCTGGCACCGCTTCTATTCGCACCAGCCCGATCTCAACTTCGACAATCCGAAGGTGATCGAGGCCGTCATCGAGACCATGTACTACTGGCTCGACATGGGCGTCGACGGGCTGCGCCTCGACGCGATCCCCTACCTCGTCGAGCGCGAGGGGACGAACTGCGAGAACCTCGACGAGACGCACGTCGTCATCAAGCAGATCCGGGCCGCCCTCGACGCGCGCTACCCGGACCGCATGCTGCTCGCCGAGGCGAACCAGTGGCCCGAGGAGACCGCGCCCTATTTCGGCGAGGGCGACGAGTGCCACGTGTCGTTCCACTTCCCCCTGATGCCGCGCATGTACATGGCGCTGGCCCAGGAGGACCGTCACCCGATCACGGACATCATGCGGCAGACGCCGGAGATCCCGGACGGGTGCCAGTGGGCGATCTTCCTGCGCAACCACGACGAGCTGACGCTCGAGATGGTGACCGACAAGGAGCGCGACTACCTCTGGACCTTCTACGCGGCCGACCGGCGGGCCCGGATCAACCTCGGCATCCGCCGGCGCCTGGCCCCGCTGCTCGAGAACGACCGCCGCAAGATCGAGCTCCTGAACTCGCTCCTCCTGTCCATGCCGGGCACGCCCGTCATGTATTACGGCGACGAGATCGGGATGGGCGACAACATCTATCTCGGCGACCGGGACGGCGTGCGCACGCCCATGCAGTGGTCGCCCGACCGCAACGGCGGCTTCTCGCGCTCCGATCCGGCGCGGCTGTTCCTGCCGACCATCCAGGATCCCATCTACGGCTTCGACGCCGTGAACGTCGAGGCGCAGGCGAAGACGCCCGCGAGCCTCTACAACTGGATGCGCCGGATGATCGCCATCCGGCGGGCGAACGTCGCCTTCGGCCGGGGCGCGCTGCGCTTCCTGTATCCCCAGAACCGCAAGGTGCTGGCCTACCTGCGCGAGCACGACAACGAGACCGTCCTGTGCGTCGTGAACGTCTCGCGGGCGCCGCAGGCGGTCGAGCTCGACCTCGCGGAGTTCTCGGGACGGACGCCGGTCGAGATGACGGGCGGCTCGGCCTTCCCGCGCGTCGGCGACCTGCCCTACCTCCTCACGCTGCCGGCCTACGGCTTCTACTGGTTCCAGCTCACGGCCGCCGAGACGACCGTCGAGAACCGGTTCGGTCCCGTGGCGACGCCCGAGCTGTTCACGCTGGTCCTCACCAAGGGGCTCGGCTCGCTCCTCGAAGGGCGCGAGAAGGACGCGATCGAGCGGACCATCATCCCCCGGATGATCGGGACGCAGCGCTGGTTCGCCGCCAAGGGCCGCCGGATCGAGCGGGCCGAGGTCGGCGACTACGCGGTGCTGACGAACCGCGAGGGCCGCGAGCAGTTCGTGCTGCCGCGCTTCTCCGTCGTCCTGCAGGGCGGCGAGCGGCAGGACTACTTCTTCCCCGTGGCCGTGGACGACCGGGCCGACGAGGACGCCCTGGCGGGCTACGCGGTGGCGCGCGTGCGCCACGGCCGGAACGTCGGCCTCGCCTACGGGGCGGGGTCCTCGCCCGAGTTCGCGCTCGCGGCCGTCGAGGCCATGCGGCGGGGCGACACGGTCCCGACGAAGGCCGGCGCGACGCTCCGCTTCTCGGCGACCGCCTCCATGCCGGAGGCGCTGGACATCGAGCCGTCCGACGTGCGCCGGCTCGCGGGCGAGCAGTCGAACACGTCGATCCAGATCGGCGAGGTCGCGGTCCTCAAGATCTACCGCCGGCTGCAGCCGGGCCTCCACCCTGAGGTCGAGGTCGGCCGCTTCCTCACGGACGTCGCGGGCTTCCCCAACACGCCGCCCACCTTCGGCACGCTGGAGCATGTGGCGGCGGACGGCGAGACGACGGCGCTCGCGATCGTGCAGGCCTTCGTCCGCAACCAGGGCGACGCCTGGCGCATGACCAACGACGCGGTCACGCGCGAGCTCGACACGCTGGCGCTGACGGCGGGCGAGGTCGCGCACACGCCCGAGGAGGCGTTCGCCCCCTATCTCGCCTATGCCGAGATCCTGGGCCGGCGAACAGGCGAGATGCATCTCGCCCTCGCGACGCCGACCGACGACCCCGCCTTCGCGGCGGAGCCCCTGGAGGCGGCGGACGTGGAGGCCATCGCGGCCGACGCCCTCGCCCAGGCGGAGCGCGCCTTCGCGGCGCTCGGCCGCGCCGGCTCGGCCTCCGACGCGGCCGGGGCGCTGCTGCGGCGCGAGGCCGAGTGCCGGGACCTGATCCGGGCGCTCGCGACCACGCCCGCCGGGGCTGTCAAGACGCGCATCCACGGCGACTACCATCTCGGGCAGGTCCTGATCGTCCAGAACGACGTGATGATCGTCGACTTCGAGGGCGAGCCGTCGCGGCCGGCGTCCGAGCGGCGGGCGAAGTCGACGCCGCTGCGGGACGTCGCCGGCATGCTGCGCTCCTTCGCCTACGCGGCCGACACTGCGGCCCGCGACGTGAGCCTGCGCCTGCCGGATTCGGCCGGCCGCATCGCCGATCTCGCGACCGCCTGGCTCGGCCTCGTCGAGGGGACGTTCCTCGCCGCCTACGAGGCGGCCGTGTCGGGCTCGCCCGTCTGGGTCGGGGCCGATGCCGACCGCGGCCGCCTCCTCCGCCTCTCGCTCCTCGCCAAGGCGCTCTACGAGGTGAACTACGAGGCGAACAACCGCCCCGACTGGATCGAGACTCCGGTCCGCGGCGTCCTCTCCATTCTCGACCAGGGAGCCGCATGATGGCCCAGACCACCGCTCCCGCCCGCGCCGGCACGCCGTCGCCGAAGGCCTCCTTCGCGGTCTCGACGAGCGACGTCGCCGCGATCGTGGAGGCGCGCCACGGCGATCCCTTCGCCGTGCTCGGGCCGCACGAAACGGCTCCCGGACACTGGGAGGTCCGCGCCATGGTGCCCGGCGCGCCCTCGATCTCCGTGCTGCCGGAGGGCGGCGGCGCGCCGGTCGCCATGGCGCGCGTGCACCCGGACGGGTTCTTCGTCGCCCGGATGGAGGGCGCGGACCGGCCCTGGTACCGGCTCCGCATCGACTGGCCGGCCGGCCCGCAGGAGACGCGCGATCCCTACGCCTACGGGCCGACGCCCGGCTTCGAGGAGATGGGGCGGGTGCGCGACGTCGGGTCGGACGCCGTGCAGCGCCTGCTCGGCGCGCATCCCGCCCGGATCGGCGAGGACGATGGGCTGCACTTCGCCGTTTGGGCGCCCAACGCCCGGCGCGTGAGCGTCATCGGCGACTTCAACACCTGGGACGGGCGCCGCCACCCGATGCGCCTCCTCTACGACCAGGGCATCTGGGAGCTGTTCGTCCCGAACCTCGCGCCCGGCGAGCGCTACAAGTTCGAGGTGATCGGGGCCGACGGCAACCGGGTCGAGAAGGCCGATCCGGTCGCCTTCTACGCCGAGAAGCCGCCGGCGCAGAGCTCGATCGCCGCCACGCTGCCGGACACGGGCTGGTCGGATGCCGACTGGATGACGAGCCGGGCCGAGGGCGATCCCCGCCGCAAGCCCATGGCCGTGTACGAGTGCCACCTCGGCTCCTGGGCGCGCGTGCCGGAGGAGGGCGACCGCTTCCTGACCTACCGGGAGCTGTCCGACCGGCTGATACCCTACGTGAAGGAGCTCGGCTTCACGCATATCGAGCTCCTGCCGATCACGGAGTTCCCGTTCGACGGCTCGTGGGGCTACCAGCCCGTCTCGCTCTTCGCGCCGACGAGCCGGTTCGGTTCGCCCGACGACTTCAAGGGCTTCGTCGAGGCCGCGCACGCGGCCGGGATCGGCATCATCCTCGACTGGGTGCCGGGCCATTTCCCGAACGACGCCCACGGCCTCGGCCTGTTCGACGGCACGCACCTCTACGAGCACGCCGATCCCCGCCAGGGCTACCATCAGGATTGGGGCACCTACATCTACAATTACGGGCGCCAGGAGGTGCAGGCCTTCCTGGTCGCGAACGCGCGGTTCTGGCTCGAGACCTACCATCTCGACGGGCTGCGCGTGGATGCGGTCGCGTCCATGCTGTACCTCGACTACTCGCGCAAGCAGGGCGAGTGGGTCCCCAACCGCTACGGCGGCAACGAGAACCTGGAGGCGATCGACTTCCTCCGGCGCATGAACGAGACCGTCTACGCGGCCGATCCCGGCGTCGTGACGATCGCCGAGGAATCGACCTCCTGGCCCGGGGTGTCGCACCCGACCTACAAGGGCGGGCTCGGCTTCGGCTTCAAGTGGAACATGGGCTGGATGCACGACACGCTCCAGTTCATCTCCAAGGAGCCCGTGCACCGGCGCTACCATCATCACAGCCTGACCTTCGGGCTCGTCTACGCCTTCTCCGAGAACTTCGTCCTGCCGCTGTCCCACGACGAGGTCGTGCACGGGAAGGGCTCCATGCTCGGCAAGATGCCGGGCGACCGCTGGCAGCAATTCGCGAACCTGCGGGCCTATTACGGCTTCATGTGGGGCCATCCCGGCAAGAAGCTCCTGTTCATGGGCGGGGAGATCGCCCAGGAGCGGGAATGGAACCACGACCGGTCGCTCGACTGGCATCTCCTCCAGGACCCGCACCATGCGGGCGTGAAGGCGCTGATCGGCGACCTGAACCACGCCGTCACGTCGCTGCCGGCCCTCTACGAGCGGGATTGCGACCCGACGGGATTCGACTGGCTGGTCGCCGACGACGCCGAGAACTCGGTCCTCGCCTGGCTGCGGCGCGGCGACGACCCGGAGCGGCTCGTGATCGTCGTCTCGAACTTCACGCCCGTGCCGCGCGAGGGCTACCGGGTCGGCGTGCCGCTGCCGGGCTTCTACCGGGAGGTGATCAACACCGATTCCGAGCGCTACGGGGGATCCAACGTCGGCAACGGCGGCGGCCTGTCCACGGAGCCGCAGGAGGCCCATGGTCGCCCGCACTCGCTCAGCCTGACGCTCCCGCCGCTCGCCACCCTCATCCTCGAACGCGTCGCCTGACGCCCGTCTCCGATACAGGACCTACCATGCCGAGCCCCTTCACGATCGATCTCACGGGTCAGGTGGCCATCGTCACGGGCTCGTCGTCGGGCATCGGGGCGGCGTCCGCGAAGGCGCTCGCGGCGGCGGGCGCCAAGGTCTGCATCAACTACCACTCGGACGAGGACGGCGCCCGGGAGGTCGAGGAGGAGATCAGGCGGAGCGGCGGCCACGCGATCGCGGTCGGCGTCAACGTGAGCCACGAGGACCGGGTCGAGCATCTCTTCGCCCGGACCAGGGAGGCCTTCGGCGACGTCCACATCCTCGTGGCCAATGCCGGGCTGCAGAAGGACGGCGCCGCCGACACGCTCTCGCTGAAGGACTGGAACACGGTCATCGACGTCAACCTGACCGGCCAGTTCCTCTGCTGCCGCGAGGCGATCCGGCACTTCCTCGCCCGCGGTCGTCAGCCGGAGCTGTCGCGCGCGCTCGGCAAGATCATCTGCATGTCGTCGGTGCATCAGGTCATTCCGTGGGGCGGGCACGTCAACTACGCGAGCTCCAAGGGCGGCATCATGCTGATGATGAAGACGCTGGCGCAGGAATACGCGGATCGCGGCATCCGCGTGAACGCGATCTGCCCCGGCGCCATCAAGACGCACATCAACCAGGACGCCTGGTCGACCGAGGAGGCCGAGAAGAAGCTCCTGAAGCTCATTCCCTACGGCCGGGTCGGCGTGGTCGAGGACATCGCGAACGCCGTGGTCTGGCTCTCGTCCGACCAGTCGGACTACGTGACGGGCACGAGCCTCTTCGTCGACGGCGGCATGACGCTCTACCCGGGCTTCCAGGACAACGGCTGAGAGGCCGACATCCGGCCCGGGCGGGCCTGAACGGGACGCCGCCTGGGCCGTTGGGGTCCGCTCGCCATGCGGCGAGCCCTTGTTTCCGTCGACCTCAACAGGCCCGCATGGCATCCGCTGCAGCGCCCCGCATCGTCGAGACCGACATTCCCGGCCGGCTCGACGGCCTGCCCTGGACGCGGTTCCACACCCTGGTGATCGTGGCGCTCGGCGTCACCTGGATCCTGGACGGCCTGGAGGTGACGCTGGCGGGGGCCGTGTCGGGCGCCCTGAAGCACGCCGACACGCTCGCCTTCACGAACACGGATGTCGGCATCGCGGGAACG
The DNA here is from genome assembly GCA_019695455.1 of Methylorubrum extorquens. GTDB lineage: Bacteria > Pseudomonadota > Alphaproteobacteria > Rhizobiales > Beijerinckiaceae > Enterovirga > Enterovirga extorquens_A. Next base: position 11,770 of record JAEUAC010000127.1, read on the forward strand.
GCCTACCTCGTCGGTGCCGTGACCGGCGCGGTCGGCTTTGGCTGGCTCACCGACAGGCTGGGGCGCAAGAAGCTCTTCTTCATCACGCTCGCGCTCTATCTCGCGGCGACGGCCGCCACCGCCTTCTCCTGGAATCTCTGGGCCTTCTGCTTCTTCCGCTTCCTCACGGGCGCGGGGATCGGGGGCGAATACACGGCCATCAACTCGACGATCCAGGAATTCGTGCCGGCCCGCTACCGGGGCCGGGTCGACCTCCTGGTCAACGGATCGTTCTGGATCGGAGCGGCGCTCGGCGCCGTCGGCTCCATCTTCTTCCTCGATCCCTCCTGGTTCGCGCCCGATCACGGCTGGCGCTTCTGCTTCCTTCTCGGAGCCGCGCTCGGGTTCATCATCCTGGTCCTGCGCACCTGGATCCCGGAAAGCCCCCGCTGGCTCGTGACGCATGGCCGGCCGGACGAGGCCGAGGCGATCGTGCGCGAGATCGAGCGGCATGCGGCCCACGTGCCGACGCCCCCGAAGGGCAGCGTGCCGACCGTGCGGCTGCAGGTCCGCACGCACACGCCGATCTCGGAGGTCGTCGACGCGCTGTTCCACCGCTACCGGCAGCGCTCCCTCGTCGGGCTGGCGCTCATGGCCGGCCAGGCCTTCTGCTACAACGCGGTGTTCTTCACTACGCGCTCGTCCTCACCGACTTCTACGGCATCGCGCCCGACCGCATCGGCCTCTTCATCCTGCCCTTCGCGCTCGGCAACTTCCTCGGGCCCGTGATTCTCGGGCCGCTCTTCGACACGGTCGGGCGGCGCCCCATGATCGCTGGCACCTACATCGTGTCGGGCCTGCTCCTCGCCCTGACGGGCTGGCTCTTCGCGGCGGGCCTCCTCACGGCGACGCAGCAGACGATCGCCTGGTCGATCGTGTTCTTCGTCGCCTCGGCGGCGGCGAGCTCCGCCTATCTGACGGTCGGCGAGACCTTCCCGCTCGAGATGCGGGCGCTCGCCATCGCGGTCTTCTACGCGCTCGGCACCACCATCGGGGGCGTCGCGGGGCCGCTCCTCTTCGGGGCGCTCGTCGAGACGGGATCGCGCAACGCCGTCTTCGTCGGCTACCTGATCGGCATGGCCGTCATGGTGTTCGCCGGCTGCGTGCAGTGGCGGTGGGGCATCGCCGCCGAGCGGCGGTCGCTCGAGGACGTGGCGGCGCCCCTCTCCGAGGTCGCGCGATGACGGCCCAGGCGTGACGGCGGCAGGGGCGACATGGCGGACGAACCGGAGAGCGTGGACGAGCGGGTCCGGCGGAGCTTCGCCCGGCAGGGCCTGATGGCGACGCTGGGCGCCTCTCTGGGAGAGGTCGCGCCCGGCAGGGTCGAGGTCCTGCTGACGCCCGGCCCGGCCGTCTCGCAGCAGCACGGCTTCGTGCATGCGGGCGCCGTGAGCGCGATCGCGGACAGCGCCGCAGGCTATGCGGGCCTCACGCTCATGCCCGCCGATGCCGGCATCCTGACGGCCGAGTTCAAGATCAACCTGCTCGCCCCGGCGGTCGGCGACCGGATCGTCGCCCGCGGTCGCGTCGTCAAGGCGGGCCGGACCCTGACGCTCGCCCAGGCCGAGGTGTTCGCGCAGGCCGACGGCCGCGAGAAGCTCGTCGCTTTCCTGTCGGCCACGCTCATGACGGTGCAGGGCCGGGCGGGCGTGGGGGACTGAGCCGGCACCGCCCAAAGAAAAAGGCCGCTCACGAGGAGCGGCCCAAGTCTAGGGAGGAAACGCCCAAGGAGGGCAGTGACGCCGCCGGAGCGGCCTCACCCCGACAATCTATGTTGCGGTGCACAGTCGGGCAAGCCTGAATGGACGGCAGCGTGCCCATAAGTGGGGCACGCTCACTCGCAGATCCGGTAGCGGTCGCTGCTGCCGTGCCGCTGCAGGTCGACGTGCAGGTGGTCCGCGTGGAAGGCGTCGGAGCCGGGGCCGAGCACGGTCGTGAACGACCCGCAGGCCGAGACGCGGAGCGCCTGGAAGGCGGGGCGGGGCGGCCGCGCCCGGCCCTCCTCGGCCACCGTGACCACTCGGCCGTCGGTGAGCTCGAACGCCGCGATGTCGACCGCGAGGCCGAGCCCGTGCGCGCTCGGCTTCGATCCCGCCTGCCGGTTGCGGGGGCGGCACTCGAAGCCCGGGCCGGTCCGGACCGCCCTGAGGCCGGCCCCATAGCCCGCCCGCAGCACGGGGCCGGCCACATGCGCGATCCAGGGGGCGAACGCGGCCGCCGTCCGGCAGGCGACGAGCGGCGTGTCCGGAAAGGCGATCGTCCGCTTGGGGTCGGCGGGATCGGCGACCGACAGGAGGCGAAGCGGCGTCTCGATCCGGCAGGACGGGTCGGCCCCGGGCGGGACGGCGGCTTCGGCCAGCACCGCGCCGGCGCCGCGCAGCGCAGCCATGCAATCGGCATCGGGCGCGGTCGGCGTCGCCGTGGCGGGCCCGTCGGCGGGCGGCG
>JAEUAC010000282.1 GCA_019695455.1 Methylorubrum extorquens
GGCCGCGCCCGCCATGCCGGCCGAGGCGGTCGGGACCTGTCGGGCGACATGGGCGGCCGCGACGCTCGGCCGGTTCGCGCACGGGGCCTTCGCGCTGGCCGGCGGCGGCGCGGCCCGGCTCGTGGACGTGCGCCTGCCGGAGAGCGGCCCCGCCGCCGCGCGGGCGTCGGCCGTGCTGGCCGGGCTCGCCGGCGAGGAGGGGCTGGTCGGCACGATCGGCGAGCCCGACCGCTGGGAGCGCGCGCCCGCCCTCCTGCGGATCGGCCGGGACCGGCCCGTCGACCTCGCGGACCTCCTCGTCGGGGAGGGGCTCGCCCTCGTCGATGCCGGCCCGCGCGACGCGCTCTGCCGGCCCGACCTCCTGGTCGCCGAGCAGGTCGCCCGGGCCGCCCGGCGCGGCATCTGGGCGGAGGCGGGAACGGTCCTGCCGGCCCGCGACCAGGCCGCCCTGGCGGCGGCGGCGGGCCGCTTCGCCGTCGTGACCGGCCGGGTGGTCAGCGTCGGCGTCCGACGGGACCGCACCTATCTCAACTTCGGCCGCGACTGGACGCGGGACTTCGCCGTCACGATCCCGCGCCGCACCTGGGGGACGCTGCTCGCGCGCGGGCACACGGCCGAGAGCCTGCGGGGCGCGGAGGTGCGGGTGCGGGGCGTCGTCGAGATGCGGAGGGCGCCGGGCCTGGACGTCGCCTCGGCCGACATGCTGGAAGTGACGGCGCCGCGCCGCGCGCCGCCCGCCCGGGGAGACCATGACCGACACGACGATCCGTGAGGCCCGGCCCGAGGAGTGGCGCGCCGTGGCCGACCTCCACGCCGACAGCTGGGGCTCGGCCTATCGGGGCATCCTCGCGGATTCCTATCTCGACGGCCCGATGCGGGCCGAGCGCCACGAGGCCTGGCGGGAGCGCATGGAGCACGGCTGGACGGAGCGGGTCGTGATCGTGGTGGGCGAGAGGCAGGGCGGCCTCGTCGCGCTGGCCGGCATCCTGGGCGGGGCGGATCCCGACCATGGCAGCCTGATCGACAACCTGCATGTCGGGCCCGGCCTGAAGCGGACCGGGCTCGGCCGGCGCGTCCTCGCCGCGGCGCTCGACCGGCTCGCGCCGGCCGACCGGTCGGCGCCCCTGCACCTGACCGTCTACGACGAGAACACGGCCGCCTGGGCGGCCTACGAGAGCTGGGCCGGGCGCCTCGACGCGCGCTTCGACCGGCCGGGGCGGGACGGCGGGAGCCAGGTCCTGCGCCGCTACGCCTGGGACTCGCCGGCCGCGCTCCGCCGCGGGTTGGGGCTGGCCTGACGGGCCGGCCGCATCGGCCGGGCCCGAACGCGAGAAGGCCGCCTCGCGGCGGCCTTCCTGGATGGTCTCGACGATCCCGGCGGGACGGAGGCTGCCTCAGGCCGCCTCGTCCTGCAGGTCGCCGTCCGCGTCGGGATCGACGGCGCCGGCCTCGGCCGGCTTGGCCCGCTGGGGCGCCTTGGCGAGGCTCGCCTCGATGAGCTTGGTCGCCTCGGTGTCCGTGATCTTGTTCACGTAGGCGAGCTCGCGGGTCACGCGGTCGAGGGCGGCCTCGTAGAGCTGGCGCTCGGAATAGGATTGCTCGGGCTGCGTCTCGGCGCGGTGGAGGTCGCGCACCACCTCGGAGACCGCGATGAGGTCGCCCGAATTGATCTTGGCCTCGTATTCCTGGGCGCGGCGCGACCACATGGTGCGCTTGATGCGGGCCCGGCCCGTGAGGACGTCGAGCGCCTTCTGCATCTGCTCGGGCTCGGCGAGCTTGCGCAGGCCGACGCTGACGGCCTTCGCGGTCGGCACGCGCAGTACCATCTTGTCCTTCTCGAACGCGACGACGAACAGCTCGAGCTTGAACCCGGCGACTTCCGTTTCCTCGATGGACGTGATCCGGCCCACGCCGTGGGCGGGGTAGACGACCGCCTCGCCGATCTTGAAACCCTGGCGAACGACGTTCTTCTTGGGGGTCGTCATGCGAGACTAGCCTTCCTGTCGCGCCCGGGGCAGCCCGGGTGACCGTGTGGGCGGACCATCGATCCGACGGCGCATCCTCGTAAGACAACGCGACCGCGACCCGCGAAACGGGCTCGTGCAACGTGGAGCTTCTGAGGAGGCGCAGCGTGACGCCGCGGGAAGTCCGCGGCACGTCTCCTGAATACCACAAGACCCTCTAAAATCAAAGCGGGACACGGGATCGCGGAGCCTCGCCTTCGCGCGATCGCGTCCCTTTCCGGGCCGCCCGCGAGCCGCTAAGCCTGCATCCGTGACAAACCCGACCCCGATCGTGGAGGCCGTGTCCTCCCGCCGCGCCGCGGCCCTCGCCTTCCTGGCCGCGCTCGTCCGCGTGCCGTCCGACAATCCGCCGGGCGATTGCGCCCCGCACGGCCGCGAGACGAAGCGGCTCCTCGAAGACCTCGGCTTCGCCGTCGAGGAGGACCCCGTGCCGGAGGCCGAGTGCCGGGCCGTCGGCATGGTCTCGGCCACGAACCTCGTCGTGCGCCACCGCTTCGGCGAGGGGCCGACCGTCGCGCTCAACGCGCACGGCGACGTCGTGCCGCCCGGCGAGGGCTGGAGCCTGGACCCGTTCGGGGCCGAGATCCGGGACGGCTGGATGTACGGGCGCGGCGTCGCGGTCTCGAAGTCGGACATCGCGACCTACGCCTTCGCCCTGAAGGCCCTGATCGAGGCCGGCACGCCGCTCGCCGGCACCGTCGAGCTCCACGTCACCTACGACGAGGAGGCCGGCGGCGAGATCGGCCCGGCCCGTCTCCTGCGGTCGGGCCTGTCGCGGCCGGACTACGCGATCTGCGCGGGCTTCTCCTACGAGGTCGTGACGGCCCATAACGGGTGCCTCCACCTCGGCATCGACGTGAAGGGCAAGTCGGCCCATGCGGCGCGGCCCGAGACCGGCCACGACGCGCTGCGGGCCGCGACGGACGTGCTCGCCGCGCTCTACCGCTACGCCGACGGGCTCGGGGACCGGCTCTCGGAGACGCCCGGGATCGGGCGGCCGAACTGCACGGTCGGCCTCATCGAGGGCGGCATCAACACGAACGTCGTGCCGGACCTCGTCCGGCTCCGGCTCGACCGGCGCATCGTGCCGGAGGAGGCCGCGGAGGGCGTCGAGGCCGAGCTGCGGCGCGTCGTCGAGGCGGCGGTCGCCGGGCGGGACGGCATCACGGTCGGGATCCGGCGCATCCTGCTGGCGCGCGCCTTCGGGCCCGTGCCGGGGGCGGACCGGCTGGCCGCGATCGTGGCCGCGCGCGCGTCCGAGGTCATGGGCGAGCCGATCCCGACCGGCGGCGTGCCGCTCTACGCCGATGCCCGCCACTATGCGGAGGCCGGCGTGCCGACGGTCATGTACGGCTGCGGGCCGCGCACGCTGCTCGACGCGAACGCCCACCGGGCGGACGAGCGCATCCCGGTCGACCACCTGGACCTCGCCACCCGGACGATCGCGCTCGCCGTCGCCGATCTGCTGGCGCCCTGACGGTCGTGGCCCGCATCCCGCTCGACGCCCTGAACGCGGCGCCCGCCTCGGCCTTCGCGGCGGAGCTCGGCGGCGTCTTCGAGCACGCGCCCTGGGTGGCGGCGGCGGCCGCCGCCACCCAGGGCGCGTGCTCGAA
>JAEUAC010000059.1 GCA_019695455.1 Methylorubrum extorquens
ACGGCGGCGGCGCGGTCGCGGCGGGCGTCATCGGCGGCCTGGCCGTCGGTGCCCTCGCGGCGGGCGCCATCGCGAACTCCTCGCCGGCCTACGGCTACGGCCCCGGCCCCTATTACGGCGGGCCCGGCGTTCCCGTCGCGGGTCCGGGCGTTCCGGTCGGCAACGTGTACGGGGCCGATCCGAACTGGGTGAATTACTGCGCCAGCCGGTACCGCTCCTTCGATCCGCGGTCCGGAACCTATCTGGCGAACGACGGCTACCGGTACCCCTGCCAGTAGCACTGAGCCGGAACATGACGGAAACGTCATGATCCGGCCCTGAACTAAACAGGGTTCCGTGCGTAATCACGCCCGGAGCCCTGGACCTGTGCATGGATGATCCGCGTCTGACGCGCCCCGACACGCCGCCCGGTGCGGAGCCCGTCGGACCGACGCCGACGCGCCCCGCAACCGGCGGCCTGCCCGACGGCCGAGGCCTGTCGAGGACCGGTGGCGGCATGCGCTGGATCATGGCGTGCCTGCTCCTGGCCCTGGCCGGCGGCGGCGGGTGGTATTGGTCCGGCCGTCAGGCGGGCGGCGGCGCGGCCGTCGCGAGCAGGCCGGCACCCGGCGTCCCCGTGGAGGCCGCCCAGGCCGAGATGCAGGACCTGCCGCTCTACCTCTTCGGCCTCGGCACCGTTCAGCCCTTCAACTCCGTCACCGTCCGCTCGCGCGTCGACGGCGAGATCATCCGGATCGCCTTCCAGGAAGGTCAGATGGTCAAGGAGAGCGACGTCCTGGCCGAGATCGATCCGCGGCCGTACCGGGCGGCGCTGGAACAGGCCATCGCCCGCAAGGCGCAGGACGAGGCGACCGTCGCGAACACGAAGCGCGACCTAGAGCGTCTCTCCGGTCTCGGCGAGTTCGCCAGCCGCCAGCAGGTCGACACTCAGCGGGCCCAGGTCGGCTCGCAGACGGCGCAGATCGCGGCCGACCAGGCGGCCATCGACGCCGCCCGGACGCAGCTCGACTATGCGACCATCCGGGCGCCGATCTCCGGCCGCCTCGGGCTGCGCCTCGTCGACCAGGGCAACATCGTGCGCGCCACCGATCAGACCGGCATCGTCCAGATCGCGCAGCTGCAGCCCATCTCCGTGATCCTGACCGCGCCCCAGGCCCAGCTGCCGGAGCTGCAGGCCGCCATGGCCCAGGGGCCCGTCGAGGTGACCGCCTCCGCCCCGGCCGGGAGCACCGTGCTCGACACGGGCAAGCTGGCGCTCATCAACAACGAGGTGGACATCGCCTCCGGGACGGTGCGGCTGAAGGCCGTGTTCGACAACCGGCAGAACCGGCTCTGGCCCGGCCAGTCGGTCAACACGCGGTTGCGGGTCGCGACCCTGAAGGGCGTGACCGCCGTCTCCGACGACGCGATCCAGCGCGGCCAGAACGAGCTCTTCGTGTTCGTGGTCAAGGACGGCAAGGCCGAGAAGCGCCGGGTCGAGGTCGGACCCTTCACGGAGGGGCGCGCCGTGATCGAGAAGGGCCTCGCGCCGGGCGAGACCGTCGTCACGGCGGGGCAGTCCCGGCTGCAGGACGGCACGCGCCTCGAGGTCAGGCCGCCGCCGGACGCCAAGGCGCCGGCCGTCCAGGCGGCCAACGGTCCCGCCACGGTGACCCGCTGACATGCGCGGCAACGTCTCGGCTCTCTTCATCCGGTACCCGATCGGGACCAGCCTCCTCATGGTGGCGATGCTGTTCGTCGGCGTCGCGGCCTTCCCCAACCTGTCCGTCGCGCCCCTGCCCCAGGTCGACTTCCCGACCGTCCAGGTGTCGGCGAACCTGCCCGGCGCCTCGCCCGAGACCATGGCGACCTCGGTCGCGCAGCCGCTGGAGAGCCAGTTCGCCCAGATCCCGGGCATCCAGCTGATGACCTCGACGTCGTTCCTCGGGACGACGCAGATCACCGTGCAGTTCGAGCTCGGCCGCAACGTGGACGCGGGCGCGCAGGACATCCAGGCGGCCATCAACGCGGCCGGCGGGCAGTTGCCGCGCGACCTGCCGAACCCGCCGAGCTACCGCAAGGTCAATCCGGCCGATCCCCCGATCATGATCATCGGGATGACGTCCGACACGCTGCCGCTGATCGAGGTGAACACCAACGCCGACGCAAAGATGGCGCGGCAGATCTCCCAGCTCTCGGGCGTGGGCCAGGTCTTCATCGGCGGCGAGCAGAAGAACGCCGTGCGGGTGCAGCTCGATCCGGCGAAGCTGGTCGCCAAGAACCTCGACCTCGCCGATGTCCGCGCCCAGCTCGCGACCGCTACCGTGAACGCCCCCAAGGGCACGATCGACGGCGACCGGCGCTCCTTCACGGTCTACGCCAACGACCAGATCACGCAGGCCGCCCAGTGGAACGACGTGATCGTCGCCTACCGGAACGGCGCGCCCGTGCGGGTGCGCGACATCGGCGACGCCGTGCAGGGCCCGGAGGACATCAAGCGGGCCGCCTGGGTGTCGGGCAAGAAGGGCGTCTACCTCGTCGTCTTTAAGCAGCCGGGCGCCAACGTCATCGACACGGTCGACCGCGTGAAGGCCGAGCTGCCGCGGCTCCAGGCCTCGATCCCGCCCTCCATCGACGTGACGATCGTGTCCGACCGCACGCAGACCATCCGGGCCTCGGTCCACGAGGTCGAGCTGACGCTGCTCCTGACGATCGGGCTCGTCATCCTCGTCATCTTCCTGTTCCTGCGCTCGTTCTGGGCCACCGTGATCCCGTCCATCACGGTCCCGATCGCGCTCGCGGGCACGCTCGGCCTGATGTACGCGGCCGGCTACAGCCTCAACAACCTGTCCCTCATGGCGATCATCATCGCGGTCACGTTCGTGGTCGACGACGCCATCGTCATGCTCGAGAACATCGTCCGTCACGTCGAGGACGGCATGTCGCCCATGGAGGCGGCCATCAAGGGATCGGCCGAGATCGGCTTCACGATCATCTCGATCTCGATCTCGCTCGTCGCGGTGTTCATCCCGCTCCTCTTCATGGGCGGCATCATCGGCCGGCTCTTCCGCGAATTCGCCGTCACGGTCGCCATGATGGTCGGCGTCTCCGCCGTGGTCGCCCTCACGCTGACGCCCATGATGGCGGCGCGCCTGCTCACGCCGAAGAGCGAGGAGCATCACGGCCGCCTCTATCTCTGGCTGGAGCGGCGGTTCGACCGGATCGAGCGCGCCTACGAGCGGAGCCTCGACGTGGCGCTGCGCTTCCGCTTCGTGACGCTGCTCGTCTTCTTCGGCACGATCGCGGCGACGGCGGCCCTCTTCGTCGCCATCCCGAAGGGGTTCTTCCCGCAGCAGGACACGGGCCTGATCGTCGGCACGTCGGAGGCCGCCCAGGACGTGTCCTTCGGCGAGATGGAGCGCCGCCAGGTCGCCCTCCTCGACGTGATCGGCCGCGATCCCGCCGTGCAGAGCTATTCCGCCCAGATCGGCGGCAACAACGCGCTGAACTCGGGCCGCGTCTTCATCACGCTGAAGCCGCACGGCGACCGCGACGTCAGCGCCTACCAGGTGATCGAGCGGCTCCGGCCGCAGCTCGCCGACGTGCAGGGCGTCCGCATGTTCCTGCAGGCGGCGCAGGACATCAACGTCGGCGGGCGCCAGTCGCGCACGCAGTTCCAGTACACGCTGCAGGACGTCGACAGCGCCGTCCTGAACGAGTGGACGCCCAAGGTGCTGGGCGCCATGCAGAAGCTCCCGCAGCTTCGCGACGTCGTGTCCGACCAGCAGAACCAGGGCGGCGTGCTGCGGCTCGCGATCGATCGCGACCAGGCCTCCCGCTTCGGCATCACGCCGTCCGCCATCGACGAGGCGCTCTACAACGCCTTCGGGCAGCGCCAGATCGCGCAGTTCTTCACGCAGATCGACACCTACCGGGTGATCATGGAGATCCGGCCCGAGCTGCAGGGCCAGACGGAGACGCTGCAGCGGCTCTACATCCGGTCGCCGCTCACGAACGAGCAGGTGCCGCTCGCCGCCATCGCGAGCTGGACGACGCGGGGCGTCGTGCCGCTCTCCATCAGCCACCAGGGTCAGTTCCCGGCGACCACGATCTCGTTCAACCTCGCGCCCGGCACCTCGCTCGGCGAGGCGACGGCCGCCATCCAGGAGGCCGAGCGGGCGCTCGCCCTGCCGGCCTCGCTGCAGGGAACCTTCCAGGGCAATGCCCAGGAGTTCCAGAAGTCGCTCGCGACCGTGCCTCTTCTGATCCTCGCCGCCTTGGTCGCCGTCTACCTGATCCTCGGCATCCTCTACGAGAGCCTGATCCACCCGATCACCATCCTGTCGACGCTGCCCTCGGCCGGCCTCGGCGCGATCGCGATCCTCATGGCGGGCGGGTTCGACTTCAGCCTCATCGCGCTGATCGGCGTGATCCTGCTCATCGGCATTGTGAAGAAGAACGGCATCATGCTGGTCGACTTCGCGATCGCGGCGGAACGCGACGAGCACCTGACGCCCGAGGACGCCATCCGAAAGGCCGCCATCCTGCGGTTCCGGCCCATCATGATGACGACGATGGCGGCGATCCTCGGCGGCGTGCCGCTCGCGATCGGGTTCGGAGCCGGCGCCGAGATCCGCCAGCCCCTCGGCTACGCGATGGTCGGCGGCCTCGTCGTGAGCCAGGCGCTCACGCTCTACACGACGCCCGTCGTCTACATCTACCTCGACCACCTGTCGGACTGGATCAAGGCGCGGCTACCGGCCCGGTTCGGCGGGCGCGATCCGGCCCGGCCCGAGGGCGAGGCCGGCCCGACGACGGCGATCCCCGCACCGGCCGAATAGCCGTCGCGGCACGCACCCGCCTCTTCACCGATACGGCTTTTCGAAGGCGACGACGAAACTCTTGGAGGGGCCGCGTCGTTGGACGCCTTATGAGAGAGGCTAAGGCGGCCATGATCGTGACCAGAGGAACGCTCGACCCGCGCGGAGAAGGGCGTCTGCTCGGCCATCTCGGAACCGAGATCGCGTCGCTCTACCGCGACACGCTGCTGGCCCCGCTGCCAGCGAACCTGCAGGCGATCGTCGACCGACTCGAGCGATCCATGACCGAGGCCGATCGGAAGTCCGGGCACTCCCGCTAGGATCGCCTGGCGGCCGCGCGCGGGCCTCTGGACAGAACGCTCCGGACCGATCACAACGGGCGCCGACGCGGGCGTAGTTCAGTGGTAGAACGTCAGCTTCCCAAGCTGAATATGCGGGTTCGATTCCCGCCGCCCGCTCCATCTTCGCCGCGACCGGCCTGCCGCCCGTCGCCGAGAAGGCTTGGTTAACCCTCGCTCGCCGCTTCGATGGACACCGGATGGACCGGTGCTACGACGCGTCCGCGGTCGCCCGTGCGGCCCGCATGGGGCCATAGCTTAAGGCAGAGCGCTTCGCGAGAAGAGATTGGCGGTTCGACTCCGTCTTGGTTCCACCAGTTTCCGGTGCGTTCGGCGCCCTCCGCCACCAGCCGAAATGGGAACGGCGCCCGAAGGCGCCGTTTCTGTTGCTAGGCTTTCCCGAGCCCCGGATGGTTACGCCGCGAGGCGAACCGCACCCATGTCAACGTTGTCGTTGGCATTTGTGATTTGCACTATTGAGGCCGTAGCTCAGCCTAATCGCAGCCTAGCCTTTACCGCGCCCGGTCGAACCCAAGTCGCCCCCGCTCCGAACCCGTCCGCGAACGGGCTCGTGGTGGAGGCGGCGGGAATTGAACCCGCGTCCCGAACACTTATTCCACTCTGCCTCTACGATCATAGCCGGGTTGCCCCGACCTTCCCGATATAGGCCCGTTCGGTCGCGGCACCAAGGCCTGAGTTTCAATCGTCCTCCTCGCCGCAGGGCCAGGACTTGGGCACGGACAGGCCGGCCGGTAGTTTCGTCGTCCGCGACCCGCACGCGATGTCGAGCTGGGACTGGACGAGCCCCTTGGTGCGGGTCAGGTCCGCCCCGGCGAACTGCGTCTTCAGGAGGTAGGCGCCCGCGAGGTCGGCTCCGGCGAGCTTGGCGCTTCCGAGCTTCGCGCGGGAGACGTTGGCCCAGGCGAGGTTGGCGCCGTCGAGGTTCGCGTTCGAGAAGTCGACGCGGGCGAGCTCGCCCTTGGTGAGCTGGGCGCCGGCGAGGTTCGCGTTGCGCATGTCGGAGCGGTTGAGCTCCGCCTTCGCGAGGTTCGCGCCCGACAGGTCCGCGTTCTGGAAGCTCGTGCGGATGAGCTGTGCCGTGTCGAGCTGCGCCTTGGAGAGGTTGGCCCCCTTGAAGCTCACCCGCCAGCCGACCGCGCGGTTGAGGTCCGCGCCCGAGAGGTCCGCGCCGTCCAGCCGGGCGAAGGTGAGCTCCGTCTCGGCCATCTTCGCGCCCGCGAGCTTCGCCCCGTCGAGCTGGGTCGACGTGAAGGCCGCGTTCGCCATGTTGGCGCCCGTGAGGTCGCTCCCGCTGAGGAGGAGGGAGGTCTTGCCGCAGCGGTGCCAGTCCACGCCGGGCCGGGCCGCATCCCGGCAATCGGCCCGGGCCACGCCCACGGAGCCCAGGGCGACGAGTCCCGCGACGCCCACCGTCCGTCCGACCGCTCCCATTCCGTCCCTCGCTCGCCCTTCGCCACGCAACGACGCCGGCGCGAATCGGTTCGGGCCGTCTCCCGAAAGATACCTGTCAATTGCGCCGGTCGCTCCCTTGACCCTCCGCCGGACCTTAACCACACGCTAATGCATGGCCGGGTGCGTGCTGCCCGGCTGGGATGTCGGCGTATGAGTATCGGTGGATCGTCGCGCGCCGCGGTGCCGCGCGCCCGCAATCGTCCGCGAAGCTGGCGCACCTTCGGGTACGCGCTCGCGCTCGGCCTTCTCGTCGTCGTTCTCGGAACGCAGCGGAACGGCCAGGCGCCCAGCCGGATCGGGCCCCGCCTGAGCGTCACGGTCGCCGATGCGGCGACCAGCGCGCGCGGCCCGTCCTCCGTCGGGGAGCCCGGGCCGACCCCGGCGATGGGGCCCCCCGCCGACGCGGTCCCGGCCTCGCTCTTCGCGGCCGCCTCGCCGCAGGCCGTGCCGTCGGAGCTCCTCTTCGATCCGTCGATCGTGGTCGCAGGCGGGCCTCGAGCGCGCGTCGAGATGCCCGACATGGAACTCCGCTCCGAGACCCTCCTCCCGTCCGAGCCGGTCTCCGGCGAGCCCGCGCCGGGCGACGGCCCCGCCAGGACCGCGTCCCTGCCGGCTCCGGCCGCCTCGCTGCCCGGCGAGCCGGCGGTCGCGCCGAGCGGCACGGCATCCGACCGGGCGCCGCAGCCGCGGCTCGTGGGAACGTGGGCGGCCGACCGCTCCGCCTGCTCGCGCCGGAACTCGGCCTACCTGCCGATGGTCATCGACGAGAAGGGCGCGAGGGCCGGCACATCCTCGTGCCGCTTCGACCGCACGCGCCAGGCTGGCAACCGCTGGGCCATCGCCGCCACCTGCCGCAACGGCCAGGAGACCTGGACGGCGAACGTGAAGCTCGTCGTCGACGGGACGCGGCTGACCTGGTCCAGCGAGCGCGGCACGGAACGCTATCAGCGCTGCCGCTGACGGCGCGGCCGGCTACCGCGACGCGACCGCGAGCCGGACGGGCGCGAGCCCCGGCGGCAGGATCCGCGTCGATCCGGGCACGCTCGCCACGAGCGGGGCCGGCGCGCCGAGCGGCACGAAGGCGAAGATCGACAGGTCGGACGGCGCGGCCGTCGGATCGCGTTCGCGGACCGGCGGCAGGACCGCCGGACGCGGCCGGGCCGCGAGCAGGACCACCTCGCGCCCCGCGAAGGCCAGCGTCTCCGGCCGGCTGATCTCGCCGAGCGGCGCCCCGCGGCGGGCGAGCACGGCGAAGGTCGGGTGCATGCCGCCGTCCTGGTACGTGGTGCGGACGGATGCGGTCCCCTCGGCCACGAGCGTCGCGACGCGCGTTCCCTCCTCGGCGACCCGTGCGGCCGCCACCGCCTCCACGGCCGGATCGCGGAACGGTTCGAACGCGTAGCGGCCGGCCGCGACCTTCACGACCGGCTCGCGCCCCGTCGCCTCGAACCGGTCGGAGCCCACCTTGAGCTGGCGCCAGAACTCGATGTTCGGGTCCTGGCGGTGACGCGCCATCGCGGCGGCGCTGAGCCGGAACGGAAAGGCCTGCACCTGGAACGCGCCCTGACCGCCGGCGAAGGCCTCGCGGGCGAGCGCGTAGATCTCGGAGACGGCCCCGTCCGTCATGGCGAAGCAGCCGGCGGAGGAGCAGGTGCCGTGCACCATGAGGGCCGAGCCCGTACGGCCATGCGCCCGGTCGAAGGCGTTCGGATAGCCGACGTCGAAGGACAGGTGGTAGGCCGAGTTCGGGTTCATCTGCCGCGGCGCGACCGCGTAGAACCCCTCCGGCGCCTGCCGGTCGCCGACCCTGACCTTCGGGCCGAGCTGCCCCGACCAGCGGCAGATCGGGAACGTCTTCAGCAGCACGTAGCGGCCGGCGCGGTTCTGCTTCCAGACCTCGAGCTCGGCTTCCTTCTTGTAGGTGCGGACCAGGATGGGCGACGCGGGGCCCGTGTCCCGGGCGGCCATGAGGCCGAGGGTCGTGGCCGGGATCGGCGCGAGGTGCTTCTGGGCCAGGGCCGGGGCGGCGGACGCACCGACGAGGGCCGCCGCGACGAGCGCCGCGCGGCCTCTCCCGATCATCGTGTGCAAGAGCCCAGCCGTCATCCCGGATCCGGATCGCGATTCGCAGGTCGGGAGGCTAGGCGCCGCTCCTTGACGCTCCCTGAACGGCTGTCGCACCCGATTGCGGCCGCAATGCGGGTCGCGCCGCGTGGCCCTCGGTCAGGCGAGCCAGCGCTTGCGACGCTTGTAGCTCTTCACGCCCCGGAAGCTGCGCTGCCCGCCGTCGCCCACGCCGAGGTAGAATTCCTTGACGTCCTCGTTCTCGCGCAGGCTCGCGGCCGGTCCGTCCATCACGACGCGGCCGGTCTCGAGGATGTAGCCGTAGGTCGCGTAGCGCAGCGCCATGGCGGTGTTCTGCTCGGCCAGGAGGAAGGACACGCCCTGGCGGACGTTCAGGTCGCGCACGATCTCGAAGATCTCCTCCACGATCTGCGGCGCGAGCCCCATCGACGGCTCGTCCAGCAGGATCATCTTCGGCTTCGACATCATGGCGCGGCCGATCGCGCACATCTGCTGCTCGCCGCCGGACGTGTAGCCCGCCATGGACGTGCGGCGCTGCTTCAGGCGGGGAAAGGTCTCGTAGATCACCTCGAGGTCGCGGCGGATCGCGGCGTTGCCCTCCCGGCGCGTGTAGGCGCCGGTCAACAGGTTCTCCTCGATGGTGAGGTGGCCGAAGCAGTGCCGGCCCTCCAGCACCTGGATGCAGCCGCGGCGCACGAGGTCCGTCGGCGACAGCCTGTCCACGCGCTCGCCCGCGAAGGCGATCGTGCCCTTGGTGACGTCGCCCCGCTCCGCCTTGAGGAGGTTCGAGATGGCCTTCAGGGTGGTCGTCTTGCCGGCCCCGTTCGCGCCCAGCAGCGCCACGATGCCGCCCTGCGGCACGGCGAGCGAGACGCCCTTCAGGACCAGCACGACATGGTCGTAGACGACCTCGATGTTGCTGACGTCGAGGATCGGGGTCGGCGCGGCGACCTGGGGTGAAGCGCTCTGCAACCGACCGACCTCAGCTCTCTCGACCCGGACGACGGCACGCGCCGCCTCCCATGAGGGCGTCTCGGCCGAAGGCCGGGACGCCCGAGGCCCGGCCGTCGGCCGGGATCGTCGAACCCGGCCTGTTGGCCGGGCTCCGCTCCGTCAGGAGTTCTTGTCGCAGGCCTCGGTCCGCTTCGGCCAGCCCGAGTTCTTCTCGACGTAGTCCTTGGCGGCGGCCTCCTGGATCGGCTGCACCTTGGCGGCCAGCGGCTCGATCGGCGCCGTGATCTTCGCCCACTTGGTGCCGTCCCATTCCTGGATGAAGGCCGCCTTGTGGCCGTTGTGGTCCGCGCAGCTGAGCTTCAGCGGCTCGGCGAAGCCGGCGAGGCCGATCTCCTTCCAGCGCGCCTCCGAAAGGTCCATGTTCTCGAGCCCGCGGCGGACGTCCTCGCCCGTGACGACCTTCTTGCCCGTGACCTTCTGCGCCTGGGCGATGCCCTCGGCGATCAGGACCGAGTTGTAGACGCCCCGGTTGTAGAGCACCTCGCCGACCTGATCCTTGGGCGACGCGCTCTTGCCCGTGTCGACCACGTGCTTCTGGATGTCCTTCAGCGCCGGGTAATCGGCGCCGACGCCGTGCCAGTTGACGGTCTTGAAGCCCTTCGATCCCGGGCCGGCGCCGCGCGCGTCGTCCTCCGACGGCCACCAGATCGAGATGAACTTGTTCATCGGAAAGTTGACCTTCACGGCCTCCTTGATGGCCGTCGGGTTCATGGCGCCCCAGCCGTACATGACCATGTAGTCCGGGCGGTCGCGGCGTACGGCCAGCCATTGCGACGACTGGTTCTGCATCTCGGTCGCGGCGACCGGGTACATCTTCAGCTCGAAGCCGTAATCCTTGGCGAGCTGCTCGAAGAGCGGGATCGGCTCCTTGCCGAAGCCGGCGTCGAGGTAGAG
>JAEUAC010000264.1 GCA_019695455.1 Methylorubrum extorquens
TCGGTCTCGACCCGCGACCTCGCCGAGATCATCACCAAGGACGGCTTCTCGGTGGAGCGCGGCCAGATCGTCCTCAACCAGCCGATCAAGACGCTCGGCCTGTTCAAGGTGCCGGTGACCCTGCACCCCGAGGTCGAGGTGGAAATCACCGTCAACATCGCCCGCAGCCCCGAGGAGGCCGAGCGTCAGGCCCGCGGCGAGGCGGTCATCGAGCGCGACACCTTCAACCTCGACGACCTCGGCCTGGAAGTCGGCGCGGCCCTGGCCGAGTCCGGCGAGGATGGCGGCGACCGCGGGTAATTAGCCCGAGAAGAGCGGTGATAGCGGGGATCCCCGCTATCACCGCTTGACTTGTTCCACGTTTGTTCCAGCATGGATGCCCGCCCTCGGACGAGTCGGCGGGCATCCGCGCATCCGGGCCGGGCCCGAAAAGCGGATGCCGACTAAGCTTCGGTCAACCAAACCGGGCGAAGGTCCGAACTGACAGACGCGCCGCTGGGGCGCCGGACGGGAGTCGTTCCGCCTATGGCCTTGCCCAACGCGATCACGGCCAAGCTCGAAGCGGTGAAGGCGGAGTACCGCGTCGCGCCGCACAACATCGATGCCGAACAGGCCCTGCTGGGGGCGATCCTGGTCAACAACGATGCGTATTACCGCGTCTCGGATTTCCTCCTGTCCGAACACTTCATGGAGGACGCCCACCAGCAGATCTTCACCGTCGCCGCCTCGCTGATCAAATCCGGCAAGCTCGCGACGCCGATCACGATGAAGACCTATCTCGGCGATGCCGATTTCGGCGGGCAGACGGTCATCCAGTACCTGGCCCGCCTCGCGGCCGACGCGACGACGGTCATCAACGCCGCCGAATATGGCCGCACCATCTACGATCTCGCGATCCGGCGCCGACTGATCGCCATCGGCGAGGAACTGGTGAACGGTGCCTACGAAGCCCCGGTGGAACTCGCCCCCCGGGAGCAGATCGAGGAGACCGAGCGGCGCCTGTACGAACTGGCCGAGGCCGGCAAGTACGACGGCGGCTTCCAGAAATTCTCCGACGCCCTGACGGCGGCGGTGGACATGGCCGCCAAGGCCTACCAGCGGGACGGCAAGCTTTCCGGCATCGCCACGGGCCTGAGCGACCTCGACGCGAAGATGGGCGGCCTGCAATCCTCCGACCTCATCATCCTCGCCGGTAGGCCGGCGATGGGCAAGACGTCGCTCGTGACCAACATCGCCTTCAATATCGCCAAGGCCTACAAAGGCGAGAAGAAGCCGGACGGGACGATCGAGACCGTCAACGGCGGCATCGTCGGATTCTTCTCCCTGGAAATGTCGGCGGAGCAGTTGGCGACGCGTATCATCGCCGAGCAATCGGGCGTTCCCTCCTACAAGATCCGCCGCGGCGATATCCGGCCGGAGGAGTTTTACAAGATCACCGATGCCGCCCGGGATATGCAGACGATCCCGTTCTACATCGATCAGTCCGGCGGCATCTCGATCGCCCAGCTCGCCGCCCGCGCCCGCAAACTGAAGCGGCAGAAGGGCCTGGGGCTGCTCGTCGTCGACTACCTGCAGCTGCTCACCGGCTCCTCCAAGCGCGACGGCAAGCTGTCGGGCGTCTCGACCGGCCTGCAGGACCTCGACCGGCAGATGGGCGGCCTGCAATCCTCCGACCTGATCGTCCTCGCCGGCCGGCCCGGCATGGGCAAGACCGCGCTCGCGACCAACATCGCCTTCAACATCGCCAAGGCCTGGGAGGGCGAGAAGCAGCCGGACGGGTCCATCAAGACCGTGAACGGCGGCATCGTCGGCTTCTTCTCGCTGGAGATGGCGGCCGAGCAGCTGGCGACCCGCATCATCGCCGAACAGGCCGGCGTGCCCTCCTACAAGATCCGCCGCGGCGACATCCGGGAGGACGACTTCTTCAAGATCACGGCCGCGGCCCGCGAGATGCAGTCCATCCCCTTCTACATCGACCAGACGGGCGGCATCTCGATCGCGCAGCTCGTCGCCCGGGCCCGGCGGCTCAAGCGGCAGCGGGGGCTCGACCTCCTGGTGATCGACTACATCCAGCTCCTGTCGGGCTCGTCGAAGAAGAGCGACAACCGCGTCCAGGAGGTGACGGAGATCACGACGGGCCTGAAGGCGCTCGCAAAGGAGCTGAACGTGCCCGTCCTGGCCCTCTCCCAGCTCTCCCGCCAGGTCGAGAGCCGCGACGACAAGCGCCCGATGCTGTCGGACCTGCGCGAATCCGGGTCGATCGAGCAGGACGCCGACGTCGTCATGTTCGTCTACCGGGAGGAATACTATCTCGACAAGCGCGAGCCCAAGATGGGCACCGAGGAGCATCAGGCCTGGCAGCTCCGCATGGACGAGATCCACGGCAAGGCCGAGGTCATCATCGGCAAGCAGCGACACGGGCCGACGGGCTCGATCCCCCTCGCCTTCCAGGCCGACGTCACGCGGTTCGCCGATCTCGCGCCGGAGGACCGGCTGCCGACCCAGTACGGCGAATGACGTCCCCGGGCCGGCGATCCGTCCCGGGGCGGCAGGGACGCCCACGCGAGAGGACGCTCATGACCGTCGCCGAGCCCATGGACCTGCCCTTCGCCGCCCCTCCCGGGCCGCCGGATCGCCGCGCCGCACGGACGCGGGCCGTCGCTCGGCGCGACCGGGCGGGATCCGGCTCGTGACGGGCCCGGATCCGGCGACGGCCGGCGCGATCCTCACCGTCGATCTCGGGGCCCTCGTCGCGAACTGGCGGCACCTCGCGGCACGCGCCGCGCCGGCCGAGTGCGGGGCGGTCGTGAAGGCCGACGCCTATGGGTGCGGCATCGGAGAGGTGGTGCCGGCGCTCGCGCGGGCGGGCTGCCGCACCTTCTTCGTGGCGCAGCCCGAGGAGGGCGTGCGGGCCCGGCGGGCCGCTCCCGAGGCCGCGATCTACGTCCTCAACGGGCTCCTGCCCGGAGCCGCGCCGGCCTTCGCGCGGGAGGGGCTGCGCCCCGTGCTCGGGTCCCGGGCCGAGGTCGAGGAATGGGCCGACTTCTGCCGGGAGGCCGGCTCTCGACCGGCCGCCATCCACGTCGACACGGGGATGAACCGCCTGGGGCTTCCGCCGCACGAGGCCCGGGACCTCGCCGGCGATCCCCTCCTGGCCGCCTTCGCGCCGAGCCTCCTCATGAGCCATTTCGTGGCGGCCGAGGACCCGGCCGATCCCGTCACGCGGCGGCAGGTGGCGCTCTTCGCCGAGGTGGCGGCCCTGTTCCCGACCGTGCCGGCCTCGCTCGCCAACTCGTCGGGCCATGGCCTCGGGTCCGGGGCCACGCGGGCCCTGACCCGTCCGGGCTACGCGCTCTTCGGCGGCAATCCGACCCCGGGCGAGCCCAATCCGATGCGGCCCGTGGTGACCCTCGAGGCCCGCATCGTCCAGGTCCGCCATGTCGAGGCAGGGGCCCGGGCCGGGTATAACGGACGCTGGCGCGCGCCGGGCGCGTGCCGGCTCGCGACGCTCTCGATCGGCTACGCGGACGGGTACCCGCGCGGCGCGAGCGGCGGCGGCGCGGCGCTCGTCGGCGACGTGCTCTGCCCCTTCGCCGGCACGGTCTCCATGGACCTCATCATCCTCGACACGACCGAGGCCCCGGACGACCATGTCCGGCGCGGCGCCCCCGTCACGCTGATCGGCGGCGCCCTCGACATCGACGAGGTCGGCCGCCGGGCCGGCACGATCGGCTACGAGATCCTCACCCGGCTCGGGCCGCGCTACGCGCGCCGCTACATAGGCGCCTGATGGCCAAGCACCCGACCTTCACGTGCCAGAGCTGCGGCGCGGTCTACAATCGCTGGCGCGGCAAGTGCGAGGCCTGCGGCGGCTGGAACACGATCGTCGAGGAGGTCTCGTCCGCCGGGCCGCTCGCCGGCCCCGCCGCGACCCGGCCGTCGCGCGGCCGCGGCCGGACCTTCGCGCTCGAGAGCCTCGCCGGGGAGAGCAAGGACGCCCCTCGCACCCGGTCTGGGAACGCGGAGTTCGACCGCGTGCTGGGCGGCGGCATCGTGCCGGGCTCCGTCATCCTGATCGGCGGCGATCCCGGCATCGGCAAGTCGACGCTGCTCATCCAGGTCGCGGCGCGGCTCGCCAATGCGGGCCACCGGGTCGCCTACATCTCGGGCGAGGAGGCGATCCCCCAGGTGCGCCTGCGGGCGGCCCGGCTCGGCCTCGCGGCCGCGCCCGTCGAGCTCGCGGCCGAGACCTGCGTCGAGGACATCGTGGCGACGCTGTCGCAGGGCCCCGCGCCGCGCCTGGCGATCATCGATTCGATCCAGACGATGTGGACCGACACGGTCGAATCCGCGCCCGGCACCGTCAGCCAGGTCCGCGGCTCGGCCGGCGCGCTGATCCGGTTCGCGAAGACGCACGGCACCGCGCTCGTCCTCGTCGGGCACGTCACGAAGGACGGGCAGATCGCCGGACCGCGCGTCGTGGAGCACATGGTCGATTGCGTCGCCTCCTTCGAGGGCGACAACGGCCACCATTTCCGCATTCTCCGGGCGGCCAAGAACCGCTTCGGGCCGACGGACGAGATCGGCGTGTTCGAGATGACGGACGGAGGCCTCGCGGAGGTGCCGAACCCGTCCGAGCTGTTCCTGGCCGGCCGCGACCTCGCGACGCCGGGCACCGCCGTCTTCGCGGGCATGGAGGGCACGCGTCCCCTCCTCGTCGAGATCCAGGCGCTCGTCGCGCCCTCCTCGCTCGGCACGCCGCGCCGCGCGGTCGTCGGCTGGGACCCCGCCCGGCTGTCCATGGTGCTCGCCGTGCTGGAAGCGCATGCAGGGGTCCGGCTCGGCGGGCACGACGTCTACCTGAACGTGGCCGGCGGGCTCCGCGTGACCGAACCCGCCGCGGACCTCGCGGCCGCGGCCGCGCTGGTCTCGTCGCTCACGGGCTCCCCGCTTCCGTCCGAGAGCGTCTTCTTCGGCGAGATCGGCCTCTCGGGCGCGGTCCGGCCGGTGACGCAGATCCCGTCGCGGATCAAGGAATCGGTCAAGCTCGGCTTCTCGGCGGCCTTCGGACCGAACCCGACGGGCGAATCGGGCGAGCGCCACCCGAACGCGGTCCCCCTCGCCCACGTGGCGGACCTCGTCGCCCGGATCGCGTCCGGCGAGGATCGGCGTCCGACCCGCCGGGCCGCGTCGCGGTGACATCCGGGCAACGCCGCCGGCCGGAATAGCGTCGGGGTCTCCGCCCGACGGATGACGCGGCGAGGCAACCACGCTATAGCGGCCACTCCGCCCCGTTCCAGTTCCGACTGCCGATCACCCGGACCGCACGCCATGCCGGCCTCGCTGCCCATTTCGGTCCTCGACCTCGTCGTCATCGGCGTCGTCATCCTCTCGGCCCTGCTCGCGGCCGTGCGGGGGTTCACGCGGGAAGTGCTCGCGATCGTCGCCTGGGTCACGGCCGCCGCCGCCGCGTGGTTCATCCACCCGCTGCTCCTGCCCAAGGTGAAGGACCACATCGCGAACCCGACGGTCGCCCTCGTGGTCGCCATCGGCGTCGTGTTCATCATCGTCCTGCTGATCGTCTCGATCGCGACGGTGAAGATGTCGGACTTCATCCTCGATTCGCGCATCGGAGCGCTGGACCGCACGCTCGGCTTCGTCTTCGGGGCGGCGCGCGGCCTCCTCATCTGCGTGGTCGGCTGGGTGTTCCTGGCCTGGCTGGTCCAGGGCAAGATGCCCGAATGGGCGACAACGGCGCGGGCGCGGCCCATGCTCGAGAACACGGGCAACACGCTGATCGGGATGCTGCCCGATCCGGACGGGATCATCGCTCAGCTCAAGAAGCGGCGGCCCGAGGAGAACACCGGCCTGCCGGCCGAGCCGGTCCCGGCGAGCCCCGCGGCACCCCGTCGGAGCTGATCGCCGTCGCGGCGCGCCGCCCGCCGGTGGCGCGGCGGCGGCCTCGCCCCCACATCGGGGCCTTGCGGCCCGTGAGGAGTTCCCGACCGTGGACACCACGCCCTCGACCCTGATCGACGACGACGACGATCTCTCCGGCGACACGCTTCGCGAGGAGTGCGGCGTCTTCGGGATCTACGGCCATCCCGATTCGGCGGCCATCACGGCGCTCGGGCTCCACGCGCTGCAGCATCGAGGCCAGGAGGCCGCCGGCATCGTCTCCTTCGACGGCGCCCGCTTCCATTCGGAGCGCCGCCTCGGCCTCGTCGGCGACCATTTCTCGAAGCGCGCCACCATCGAGCGGCTGCCGGGCCTGAACGCCATCGGCCATACGCGCTATTCGACGACGGGCGAGACCATCCTGCGCAACGTCCAGCCGCTCTTCGCGGAGTTGCAGACGGGCGGCTTCGCCGTCGCGCATAACGGCAACCTGTCGAACGGGCTGACGCTGCGGCGCAAGCTCACGAGCGACGGCGCCATCTTCCAGGCCACCTCGGACACCGAGGTCATCCTGCACCTCGTCGCGCGGTCGCGCCGCAACCGCTTCCTCGACCGGTTCACGGACGCGCTCGGACAGGTCGAGGGCGCCTACGCCTTCGTCGGCATGACGAACAAGAAGCTGGTCGGCGCGCGCGACCCGCTCGGCATCCGGCCGCTGGTGCTCGGCGAACTCGACGGCAGCTACATCCTGACGTCCGAGACCTGCGCGCTCGACATCATCGGGGCCCGCTACGTGCGCGACATCGCCAACGGCGAGGTCGTGACGATCGACGAGAACGGCGTCGAGAGCCATCGGCCGTTCCCGCCGCGCCGCATCCGGCCGTGCCTGTTCGAATACGTCTACTTCTCGCGCCCCGACTCGGTCGTCGGCGGCCAGAACGTCTACGAGGTGAGGAAGCGCATCGGCGCGATCCTGGCCAGGGAGGCGCCGATCGAGGGCGACGTGGTGGTGCCCGTGCCCGATTCCGGCGTGCCGGCCGCGATCGGCTTCTCGCAGGAAAGCGGCATTCCCTACGAGCTCGGCATCATCCGCAACCATTACGTCGGCCGCACCTTCATCCAGCCGACCCAATCGGTCCGCGAACTCGGCGTCCGGCTCAAGCATTCCGCGAACCGGGCCGTCATCGCGGGCCGGCGCGTCGTGCTGGTCGACGATTCGATCGTCCGCGGCACCACCTCGCGGAAGATCGTCGCCATGATGCGGGAGGCCGGCGCGGCGGAGGTCCATTTCCGCATCGCGTGTCCGCCGATCAAGTACGCCGACTATTACGGCATCGACATGCCGGAGCAGGACAAGCTGATCGCCTGGCGCATGTCGGTCGACGAGATCCGCGACTATCTGGGCGTCGATTCCCTCGCCTTCCTGTCGATCGACGGCCTGTACCGGGCGCTCGGCCAGCCAGGCCGCAACGCCGCCATGCCGCAATACACCGACCACTACTTCACGGGCGAATACCCGACGCCGATCACGGATCTCGTCGGCGAAGCCTCCAAGCAGATCGGCCTCCTGGCCGAGGCGGGCTGACGGGCGTGGCCGACACGGAGACCCCCGGCCGCATCGCGGTCGTGACCGGCGCCTCGCGCGGACGCAGGGCGCGCTCGAGGAACTCGACGACGAGATCCGGGGCCTGGGCGGCAC
>JAEUAC010000350.1 GCA_019695455.1 Methylorubrum extorquens
CGGCGTCGATCCGATCCACCTCGTTCCCACCCGCGCGGGCCCTCCCGTTAGACCGAGCCCATGGCCTTCGTCGCGACCTTGATAGCAAACCCCGACCGGCCCGCCATCACGCCGGCCGTGCTCGAGGAGGCCGCGCGCCGGCTGCGGGCGATCGCCGACCCGGCCATCCTGGCCCACGGCATCGCGGCCGACCTCCGCTTCGAGGCGGACCGGCCGGCCGCGGCCGAGTCGGAGCTGCGCGAGGCGCTCGCCCCGGCGGGGATCGACGTGGTCGTCCAGCGCGAGGAGATTCGGCGCAAGCGCCTGTTCCTGGCGGACATGGATTCCACCATGATCGGCCAGGAATGCATCGACGAGCTCGCCGACCTCGTCGGCCTGAAGGCGGGCGTCGCCGCCATCACGGAACGCGCCATGCGGGGCGAGATCGCCTTCGAGCCGGCGCTGCGGGAGCGGGTGGCGCTCCTCAAGGGGCTGCCGGTCGGCGTGGTCGAGCGGCTGCTCGACGAGCGCATCAAGCCGACGCCGGGCGCGGCCACGCTCGTCGCCACCATGAAGGCGAACGGCGCCTATACGTGCCTCGTCTCCGGCGGGTTCACGGCCTTCACGGGGCCGGTGGGCGCCCGGATCGGCTTCGACGAGGACCGGGGCAACGTGCTCCTGCACGAGAACGGCACCTTTACGGGCTTCGTGTCCGAGCCGATCCTCGGCCGGGAGGCCAAGCTCGCGACGCTGGTCGACCTCCGCGAGCGGCTGCGGATCGGGCAGGGCGATTCCATGGCGGTCGGCGACGGCGCGAACGACCTCTCCATGCTGCGTGGCGCCGGCATCGGCGTCGCCTTCCGGGCGAAGCCCGCGGTCGCGGCCGCCTGCCATGCCCGCATCGACCACGGCGACCTGACGGAGCTCCTCTACATGCAGGGCTACCGGCGCGACGAGTTCGTCATCGGCTGAACCTCAGCCGACCCGCCGCTCCGGCGGCCCGCTGGTCTCGCCGTCGTCGAGGCGCACCACGCTGATCGTCCCGTCGGGCTCGAGGCAGGCGGTGCGCACCTTCTCGATCGCGTCGACGCCCTGCTGGCGGAGGTGGCTCATCAGCTCCTCCTCCGTCACGTATTCCTTGC
The DNA here is from genome assembly GCA_019695455.1 of Methylorubrum extorquens. Taxonomy (GTDB): domain Bacteria; phylum Pseudomonadota; class Alphaproteobacteria; order Rhizobiales; family Beijerinckiaceae; genus Enterovirga; species Enterovirga extorquens_A. Next base: position 1,122 of record JAEUAC010000350.1, read on the forward strand.
GCATGGCGCGCCGGTTCAGCGTGCCGTCCCGGATCAGCGCGCGGGGCGGCGGGGCGAGGAGCCGCGCCACGGCCGGGAAGCGGTGGCCGGCCCAGGCCATCGCGTAGCTCCAGAACAGGATAGTGCCGACGAGGACGAAGGCCTCCGTCACCGACTTCGCCTCGCCGACGAGCGCGTTCTGCGCCGCCTCCTACACGAGCACGATGACGAGGATGTCGCCGATCCCGACCTCGCCGGCCTGCCGCTTCAGGAAGAAGCGCAGCGCGAAGAACAGGCCGAGGAACATGATCGAGCCCCGCACGACCATCTCGCCGAGATGGCCGGTCGGGGCGAGCATGCCGCTCCAGTCCATGGGCGGGCCCGGAGCGGCCGGCGGCGGCTACTCGATCGAGAGCGCCACGAATCGGACCTCGCCCTGCGCGTTCGAGACGAGGAGGAGGGCCGACTTGCGGCCGTCCTTCTTCAGGGCCTCGACGCGGCGCGCAACGTCGGCCGCCGACACGACGGGCTCCTGCCCGACCTCGACGATCACCTCGCCCGCCTGGATCCGCTTGTCGGCCGCGGCCGAGTTCGGGTCGACGCGCGTGACCACGGCGCCCTTCACGGTGTCCTTGATGTTGTAGCGGCGGCGCAGCTCCTCCGTCACGCCCGACAGGTCGAGCCCGAGCGCCCGGCGGGTGGCGGCCGGCGCCTCTGCCTGGGTCGACGTCAGGCCGGCCTGCTGCGTGCGCTCCCCGTCCTCGAGGCGGCCCAGCGTCACCTGCTTCTGCAGCGCCTGGCCCTTGCGCATCACGGTCACGTCGACGGCCTTGCCGACCGGCGAGGAGGCGACGATGCGCGGCAGGTCGCGGGATTCCTTCACGTCGCGGCCGTCGAACCGGGTGATGACGTCGCCGACCTCGAGGCCCGCGGGCTTCGCCGGCCCCTTCTCGTCCACGCCCGCCACGAGCGCGCCGCGCGCCGTGCCGAGGCCCAGGGCCTCGGCGGTCGCGTCGTCCACGTTCTGGATTCGCACGCCGAGCCAGCCGCGCCGCGTCTCGCCGAACTGGCGGAGCTGGTCGACGATCGGCATGGCATTGGCCGAGGGCAGGGCGAAGCCGATGCCGACCGAACCGCCCGTCGGCGACAGGATGGCCGTGTTGATGCCGATGACCTCGCCGGCCATGTTGAACAGCGGCCCGCCGGAATTGCCCTTGTTGATGGCGGCGTCCGTCTGCAGGTAGTTGTCGTAGGGTCCGCTCTCGATGTTGCGGCCGCGGGCCGACACGATGCCGGCCGAGACCGAGCCGCCGAGCCCGAACGGGTTGCCGATCGCCATCACCCAGTCGCCCGGGCGCATCTTCTCCGAATCGCCGAACGGCACGAACTTCAGCGGCTTGTCCGACTTCACGCGCAGCACGGCGAGGTCGATCTTCGGGTCCTTGCCGATGATCTCCGCCTTCAGGCGGGTGCCGTCGTTGAACAGGACGGAGATGTCGTTGGCCTCGCCGATCACGTGGTTGTTCGTGATGACGATGCCCGACGCGTCGATGACGAAGCCGGATCCGAGCGAGTTCGAGCGGCGCTGCTGGCGCGGCGCGTCGCCGCCCTCGCGGTTCGGGCCGCCCTGTCCGCCCTGGCCGCGACGGTTGAAGAACTCCTCGAAGAGATCCTCGAACGGCGTGCCCGGGGGCAGCTGGGGCAGCGTCCGGTTCCGCGTCTCGACCGTGGTCGAGGCGGAGATGTTCACCACCGCATCCGTCACCTGGGCCGCGAGGTCGGCGAGCGATTCGGGACCGCGCGCGAAGGCCGGGATCGGCGCCGCGCCCGCGAGCGCCGCGACCAGCGTCAGGGCGAGGGCGCGTCCGCGTCCGGCCCGGCGGAAACGAGTAAACGAAGCGATCATGTCAGCCCTCGTCGGCGCGGGTCGTGCGCCGGCCCGCGTAAAGATAGGGTCGCCGCCGGGGTTTCGTCAGCCGCCGTAGCGCCGCATCGCCCAGACGAGCACGACGCCGCAGGCCGCCGAGACGATCCCGACGAGTCGCATCCGGTCCCGCGGAGACGACGCCGCATCCATCATGGCCCGTTTCATCGCGTCCGGGAAGGACGCGCACAGGATCCCCTCGATGGCGAGCGCGAGGCCGAGGGCGACGATCACGTCGCGCATCGGGACCCCGCGTCAGGGACGCGACGTCGGCGCGGCGGGCGATACCGCGCCAGCCGGCGCGGACGCGCCGGTCTGGGCCGGGCGCGAGCGGCCCGACGGGTCGTTGAAGAACCGGAAGAACTCCGAATCGGGCGAGAGCACCATCCGGGTGTCGCCCGCCTTCATGGACGCCTCGTAGGCCTGCATCGACCGGTAGAAGTTGAAGAACCCGGCATCCTT
>JAEUAC010000426.1 GCA_019695455.1 Methylorubrum extorquens
CCGACGATGTCGAGGCCGCCCTCGGTGGTGCGCTCCTCGCGCTTCTCGGGCACGATGCAGGCGGCGTGAGGCCTCACGCGCGTCGCGATCGCGATCCTCTCGACGGTCACCGCCATCTCGAAGTTCAGCGGGGTGAGGATCTGCCGCTTCAGCCGCTCGATGTCGTTGTCCCGGATGTGGCGGCGATCCTCGCGCAGATGCGCCGTGATGCCGTCCGCGCCCGCCATGATGGCCTCGTGCGCCGCCCGGCACGGGTCGGGATAGAAGCCCTCGCGCGCGTTCCGCAGCGTCGCCACGTGGTCGATGTTCACGCCGAGGCGGAGGGGGGGCACGGACATGGCGGGCCTCGCTGCGGAGAGGGTCGATGCGCGGCCGGTCGCCGGCCGCGCCCGGTCACTTGTCGTTGTCGGTCGTCAGGTTCTCGGGCCGCACGCCCTCGTCCGGCGCGCCGGGCGCGGCGAGCCCGCGGGCGGCGAGCAGCGCCTGTTCGAGCGAGGTCGCGACGGCCGAGGCCGTCTGGCCGGACCGCCGCGCCTCGGCGAGGGCCGCCTCGACGAGCGCGACGAGATGGTGGGGATCGGGTGACGCCATGGCGGCTCCATAGCACGATCGCGACCGATCAGAAGCGGCGCGGCGAACGCGCAGGCCGGATCAGCCCTCCGGCTCCAGCGCCGGGCCGAGCACGTCGCGGGCCCATCGGAAGGCGCCGTTCGCGGCCGGGACGCCCGCGTAGATGGCGGCCTGCTTCAGGAGAGCGCGCAGTTCGGCGGGCGTCACGCCGTTCCTCAGCGCCGGCTTCAGGTGGAGCTTGAACTCCTCCTCCCGGCCGAGGGCGAGCGTGATGGAGAGGACGATCATGGAACGCGTCTTCCAGGGCAGCGTGTCGTCGCCCCAGATCTCGCCCCAGGCGTAGCGGGTGATGAAGTCCTGCCAGGGCGACGCGAAGGCGCCGGCCTGGGCGAGCGAGCGGTCGACGTGCTCGGCGCCGAGCACCGCCCGCCGGTTCGCGAGCCCGGCCTCGAAGGCCGCGGCGCCGTCCCCCGGGACGGGCGTGGGCCGCCGTCCGTCGCCCCCCTCCCCCAGGAAGCGGCGGAGCAGCGCCGTCACGGCCTCCGGCCGCTCCACGGCGATCAGGTGCGCCGCATCCGCCACGACGGCGAACTCCGCGCCCGGGATGAGCCCCGCCATCTCCTGGCCCATGGCGATGGGGGTCGCCGGGTCCTGCGCGCCCGAGATCACGAGCGTCGGCGCTGCGATCGCGCCGATGCGGCCGCGCAGGTCCATCCGGCCGATCGCCTCGCAGCAGAGCGCGTAGCCCTCCGCCGGGATCTCCTCCAGCAGCCGGCGCTTGGTGGCCAGCGCGCCGTCGCTCGCCTGTTCGGGCGGCGTGAACCAGCGGCCGATGACGTTCTCGGCGACGGCCGCCATGCCCCTCTGCCGCACGAGGACGGCGCGCTCGCGCCACAGGTCCGCCGGCGGCAGGTAGGCCGCGCTCGCCACGATGACGAGCCTGTCGACGAGGTCGGGCCGGGCGATGGCGAGCGCCTGCCCCGTCATGCCGCCGAGCGACAGCCCGACGACATGGGCCTTCGCGATGCCGAGCCCGTCCAGGAGCGCGGCGAGATCGGCCGCGAGCGTCTCGACCTCGAAGCTCCCCGGCGACACGGCCGAGCCGCCATGGCCGCGCGTGTCGTAGCGCAGGCAGCGGAAGGTGCCGGACAGGGCCGCCGCCTGGGCGTCCCACATGGCGAGCGTCGTGCCGAGCGAGTTCGAGAAGGCGACGACGGGCGCGTCCGCCGGGCCGGTCAGGTCGTAGTGAAGGGTGGTGCCGTTGGCCTGGATGTTGGGCATCGGGGCGATCCTCCGGCGGCTCCCGGTTCGCCGCGCCGCCGGGGATTGGCCCGCCGCGCAGGCGCTGGCAAGCGCTACCGGGCGCGCGGGTCGAGCGCGTCGCGAAGGCCGTCGCCGACGAGGTTGAACGACAGGACGGTGACGAAGATCGCGGCGCCCGGCCAGACAGCCATCCAGGGGGCGTTCGACAGGAAGCGCTGGGCGGAGTTCAGCATGGAGCCCCAGGACGGCGCCGGGGGCTGCTGGCCGAGCCCCAGGAACGAGAGGCTCGCCTCCGCGATGATGGCCGTCGCGATCGTCAGGGTCGCCTGGACGAGCAGCTGCGGCACGACGTTCGGCAGCACCTGCCCGGCCGCGATGCGCCATTCGCGGATGCCGAGCGAGCGGGCGGCCTCGACGTAGAGCTCGGTCTTGATCGCCATCACCTGCCCGCGCGTCAGGCGGACGAAGAGCGGTGCGGCCGTCACGCCGATCGCGATCATGGCGTTGCCGAGGCTCGGGCCGAGGAAGGCCGCGAGCGCGATGGCCAGGATGAGGAACGGGCAGGCCAGCATGGCGTCCGTCGCCCGGCTGATCACGCCGTCGACGATCCCGCCGAGATAGCCGGCGGCGAGCCCGAGCGGGATGCCGGCCGCCATGGCGATGAGCACGGAGACGAGCCCGGCGGCCAGCGAGGCCCGGGCGCCCCAGATGATGCGGGCCAGGATGTCGCGCCCGACCTCGTCGGTGCCGAACGGGTGCGCGAGCGAGGGCGGCCGGCGGATGGTCGCGTAGCTCTGGAGCGTGGGGTCGTAGGGCGACACGAGCGGCGCCAGGATCGCGGCGAGGACGACGAGCGCCACGATCGCGAGGCCGACCATGGCCGACGGGCGGGCCCGCAGGCGCGCCCAGGCCTGCGCTGCCGGCGAGGCCGGGGAGCCGGGCGCGCTCACGTGCGGAGCCTCGGATTGGCCCAGACGTAGCCGAGATCGGCGAGCAGGTTCAGGAGGATGTAGCTCGTGGCCGTCACCAGCACGACGCCCTGCACGACCGCGTAGTCGCGGTTGAACACGGCGTCCACGATCAGCTTGCCGAAGCCCGGGATCGTGAAGATCTGCTCCGTCAGGACGGCGCCGGAGAGGAGCGTGCCGAACTCGAGCGCGCCGAGCGTGATGATCGGCGTCAGCGCGTTCCGCATGGCGTGGCGCAGGATCACGGTCGAGGCGCGCAGGCCCTTGGCGCGTGCCGTGCGGACGTAGTCCGACGAGAGCGCGGCCAGCATGGCGCCGCGGGTGTGCCGCATGAGGACGCCCGCGATGGCGTTGCCGAGCACGAAGGCGGGCAGGATCGTCGTCGCGAGGCTCTGCAGCGGATCCTCGAAGGGGCTCACGTAGCCGGAGGCCGGAAGCCAGCCGAGCTGCACGGCGAAGACGAAGATCAGCATGATGCCGAGCCAGAAGTTCGGCGTCGAGATGCCGACGAGCGACAGCGTCGAGACGAGGTAGTCGATCCAGCTCCCCTTCGCGACCGCCGAGACGATGCCGGCCGTGACGCCGATCGCGAGGGCGATCGCCATGGCCATGGCGGCGAGTTGCAGGGTCACGGGGAGCTTCTGCAGGATGAGGTCGGCGACCGGCACGTTGAGGCGGATCGACTGGCCGAGATCGCCGGAGAGCACGCCCCGGATCCACAGGAGGTACTGGACCGGAACCGGCTGGTCGAGGTGGTAGCGGGCCCGGATCTGGGCCAGCACCTCCGGATCCTTGTCCTCGCCCGCGAGCGCGAGCGCCGGGTCGCCCGGGAGCAGCTGCTGCAGGCCGAAGATCAGGATCGAGACGAAGAACAGCGTCGGCAGGATCTGCAGGAGCCGTCGCCCGAGAAGCCCGAGCATGTCAGGCGCGCTCGCCGGGCGGGGTGGGCCCGCCCCTCACTTCACGCCGAGCCCGACCACGCGCACGAGCCCGTCCGGGTAGGGCCTGAAGCCCTCCACGCGGGTCGTGTGCGCGATGATGACGGGCCGGTGGTAGAGGTAGGTCACGGAGCCCTCGGCGAGCAGGATGCCCGTCAGCTGCTCGTAGAGCGCCATGCGGGCCGCCCGGTCCGACGTGGTGCGGGCCGCGTCCAGAAGGCGGTCGGCTTCGGCGTTCGAGAACTTGCCGTAGTTCTGCGGGGCGCCGGTCTTGGCGAAGACGAAGATGTTGCCGTCCGGGTCGGTCCGGCCCGACCAGTTCAGCATGTAGGCCTGGTAGCGCCCGGCCTCGGCCTCGTTCAGCGAGGTCGCGAACTCGGTGACCCGGATCCTCATGTCGAAGCCGGCCTCGGCCGTCATCGCCTGGATGATCTCGGCCACCTGGCGCACCTCGGGATTGTTCGGCACCATGAAGTCGACTGCGATCGGCGTCTTGGCGCCGGAGGCGGCGATCAGCGCCTTCGCCTTGGCGAGGTCGCGGGCGGGCACGGGAAACTT
>JAEUAC010000033.1 GCA_019695455.1 Methylorubrum extorquens
CATCGCGTTGAATTGCGGCGTCGAGATCACCTTGAGCTTGCCGCGGCTCTGGAGCGCGGCCGCGTCGTTCGCCTGCAGGTCGATGACGATGTCGGCGTCGCCCCGCTCGACGAGGTTCGACCGTGTCGCGGCGTCCGGGATGGTCTGGATGATGAGCCGCTTGAACGCCGCCGGCTTGTCCGGCGCGCTGCCCTTCCAGCTCTCGTTCCGGCGGAGAGAGACCTGCTCGCCGGGCTTGAAGGTCTCGACCGTGTAGGCGCCGCTCCCGGCCGTGTTGGCCTTCAGCCAATCCTGCGCCCAGGGGTCCTGCGCCGTCGCGTGCTGCTTGGCGACCTTCGCGTTGAAGATCACCGGATAGACGGTCGCGAGGTTGGGCAGGGCCAGCCGGTCGGGCTTCGGGAGCGTCACGACGAAGGTGTGCGGGTCGACGACCTTGAACTGGTCGACGCTCGTCAGCGAGCCGGTAAGCAGCTGCGGGCTGGCGAGCGACTTGGACGAGACCGCCCGGTCGAGCGACCATTTCACGTCGTCGGCCGTCACGGGCGAGCCGTCCTGGAACGTGGCGTCCTTGCGGAGGTGGAACGTGATCGTGAGCCCGTCGGGGGAGACCTCGTAGCGTTCCGCGAGCTCGCCCCGGACGGTGTCGAGATCGAACACCCAGTTGTCGCCGAGCTTCTTGCGGCCGAACGAGACCAGCCTGTCGTAGGTGGAGAGGCTGACCGCGAAGGCCTCGCGCGTCGAGCCCGGCATGGTCGGGTCGAGCGTGTTGACGGTCGCGCCCGTCACGTAGCGCAGCGTCTCCGCCCGCGTCTGGGCAGCGGCCGGAAGCGCCAGCGCGAGCATCGCGACCAGGGCCGTCATTCCGGCAACCTGCCGGGCTCGAACAATCGTCATCCGTCACTCCGTGCGCCGCGCGGGTCGCGCCCGGGCCGCCTCGACATCGGCGAGCCCGTCTCCGCCGTCCCTGGCAAGTCTCGTTCCAATCACGCCCGCCGGATCACGGCCTGCGGAACGTCGTAGGCCTGGAAGGCGGCCCAGTGGCGGTCCGCGTCCGCGCGGAAGAGGCCGCGCGTGATGCCGGCCACCAGCTTCGGCACCGCGATCGTCATGGCGTTGATCGAGGAGCCGGACGGGCCGAAGCTGACCGTCGAGGCGATGCCGAACAGGTGGACGTCGCGGATCCACGGCGTCGCGCCCGGTCGGCGCTCGGTCAGGGCGTAGTCCGCGTCGAGGTAGGGGAAGGTGGCCGCATGCGCGTTCGCCTCGTCGGCCGGCGGCGTGTAGCGATCGGCCCAGGTGGCGATGTTCGAGGCGCAATGCCTCAATTCCGGTCGTGCGCCGAAATCCATCTGGATGCCGGTCGCCGCGATGACGAAGTCGGCCGCGATCGGGCCGTCGGGCGTCTCGAGCTCGAGGCCGTCGCCGACCTGCCGCACGGCGAGGATCGGCGCTCCCTCGTGCAGGACGAACCCCGGATGCCGGGCGCAGCGATCGTAGGTCGGCTGCGGAAATCCTTCCCGCAGCGCCATGATGCCCGCCATGAACCGCCAGCGCCAGGCGTCGTCGAGATCCGACAGGTGGCGCAGGAACCCCGCGAAGGTGAGCCAGCGATAGGGCTGCACCACCTGCGGCATCGCGCGGCGGCACAGGAGGTGGACGGCGGCCCCGGCTTCGAGGGCGGTCGCGGCGTTGTCGAAGGCGGAGGCGCCCGCGCCGATCACGGCCACCGTCCTGCCGGCCAGCGCGGCGAAATCGATCGGGTCGGCCGTGCTGGCCTTGAGGTGCGGCGGGATCGCGTCGAGGACCGGCAGGCTGGCCCAGCGGCCCATGCCTTCCTGGCCCGTCGCCAGCACGACCTTGCGGGCGAACAGCGTCGCGTCGACGCCGTCCCGCCGCGTCTCGATCGCGAGCAGGCCGTCGACGGCCGCCGGCGCGATGGCCGTGACCTCGACGCCGTTCCGGACCGGGAGGCCGGTCACGGTCCGGTACCAGAGGAGGTATTCGGCCCAGTGCTCCTTCGGGATGAGATCGAGCGCCCTCCAGCTCGCCTCGCCCCAGCGCGCCTCGTGCCAGGATTGATAGGTGAGGCTCGGCAGGCCGAGATCCGGTCCGGTGAAATCCTTCGGGCTGCGCAGCGTGTGCATGCGCGCGTAGGTGAGCCACGGACCCTCGCGGCCCGGCTCCGCGCGGTCGAGGACGAGGAGGTTCGTCACGCCCGAACGCATCAGGCCGAAGGCGGTCGCGAGCCCGGATTGCCCGGCGCCGACGATGACGACGTCGTAGGCGGGGCGGCCGTCGGGACCGGCATGCGGCACGAGCCAGGGCGCGCGAGGGTGCGCCGTCCGCGCGAGGTCGTCGGCGACCTGCCGCTCCAGCGCGGCGAGGGACCCGGCGTCGAGGAGAGCGCTCATGCCGCCAGCCACCCGCCGTCGACCGCGAGCGTCGTGCCGGTCGTGAAGCTCGATGCGTCGCTGGCCAGGAAGAGCGCCGCCTCCGCCACCTCCTCGGGCCGGCCGAAGCGCCCCATGGCGTGCCGGGCCAGCGACTTGGCTTCCGGCACCGCCGGCTCGGGAGAGCGCGCGAAGCTGCGGCGGAGCATCGGCGTGTCGATCGCGCCCGGCACCACGGCGTTCACGCGGATGCCGTCGTCCACGTAGTCGAGCGCCATGGTGCGCGTGAGGCTGAGGAGCGCGCCCTTCGCCGCGATGTAGGCGGAGTTGCCGCGGCCGCCGGCGAGCGCCAGCTGGGAGGCGAAGGCGACGATCGAGCCGCCGCCCTGGCGCTGCATGGCCGGGATGACGGCGCGGCTCCAGAGCCAGGTCCCGCCGACATTGGCCCGGAACACCGCATCCCAATCGGCCGGAGCCGTGGTCGTGACGGTGCCGCCGCACGACCATCCGGCGGCGGCGACGAGGATGTCGATGCGGCCGAACCGCGCCAGGATCGTCTCGGCGTCCCGGAGGGAGGCGTCGGGGTCGCCGACGTCCGAGAGGAGCGACAGCGCGTCCGCGCCGGACGCCTCGAGCGCGGTCGCGACGGCCCGGCCCGCCTCGGCGTCCCGGTCGACGGCCGCGTGCAGCAGGACGTTCGGCCTCTCGCCCGGCCCGGCGAGCCGGCACGCGAAGGCGGGGTCCAGCGCCGCGAGGCGGAGGCCCCAGTCGAGGGCGGCCCAGCGGGTCGGGGCGGAGACGTGGAGGAGGCGCGTGCCGATCCGCTCGGCCTCGAGGAGGCGGAGCACCGCCTCCGCGACGTCGGGCGCGTAGACCCAGTCGCGCAGGCCCGGGCGTTCCAGGAGGGCGGTCTCGCCCGCCCCCCAGAGGGCCGCCATCTGGGCCTGGGGAGAGAGGGTGTCCCGGAGCCCGGTGGGGTGCTCCCAGGGGCCGAAGACGGCGCCGAGCCGGACGTTGACGAGGTCGAGGTCCCACAGGTCGGCGAGGCGCGCGCCGGTCCGTTCGGAGGCGAACTTCGTGATCGCGTAGAGGCTGACCGGGTCGACGGGCGCGTCCTCGGTGAGCAGCGGCACGGCCGTGCCGTGGCGCCCGTAGACGATCCCGGACGAGAGATTGACGATGCGGCGCACCCCGGCGCGCCGGGCGCGTGCCAGGATCGGGACCAGCGCCACGAGGTTGACGGCGAGGATCGCCTCCGGTTGCGCCGCGTCACGCGCCGCATCGGCCGTGATCGCGGCGCCGAGCACCAGACCGTCGAGCCCGGGCCGGATCGCGGCCTCGATCGCGGCCGCATCCGTGACGTCGCCCACGATCGCCTCGAACCGGCCGGGGAGGGCGTCGAAGACCGCGCGGGCGCCGTCCGGCGGCGGGGCGCGGTCGAAGCCGACCACGTCGTGGCCCGCGGCGAGCAGCGCCTCGGCGAGGTTGAGCCCGACGAACCCGGAGGCACCGAGGATCGCGACGGTCAGGGCGGGTCCGGGACGGGATGGGGGTGACAGCCGACGGCTCCTCGATGGCGCGCGACGGTCTGCAAGCCGTCGGCCAGATCGGACCGATCCGAGCGGACCCGACTGCGTCATCC
>JAEUAC010000055.1 GCA_019695455.1 Methylorubrum extorquens
GTTCTCGGCGCGGTTCGCTGAGCGGACCGGCGGCCGCAAGCCGAGCATGCTGCAGGCCGGCGACTACACGGCCGTCACGCATTACCTCCGCGCCGTCCAGAAGGCCGGGACGGACGACGCCGCATCCGTCATGGCGGCCATGAAGGCCATGCCGATCAGCGACTTCATGACGAAGCGCGGCTGGATCCGGGAGGACGGCCGCGTGATGCGGGACATGTACCTCTACCAGGTGAAGAGCCCGGCCGAGTCGAAGGCGCCGTGGGACTATTACAGGCTCGTCGCCACCATCCCGCCCGAGGAGGCGTTCCGGCCGCTCGACAAGGGCAACTGCCCTCTGGTCGCCGAGACGGCGCGGCGCGGCGGATGAGGCCGGTGCTGGAAGGCCGCACGGCCATCGTCACGGGCGCGGGCTCGGCCGAGGGGATCGGGTTCGCGACCGCCCGCCTGTTCGTCGAGGCGGGCGCCCGGGTCGTCCTGGCCGACATCGACGGCCGCGCCGCGTCCGACCTCGCCGCGACGCTCGGCGAGGGCGCGATCGGCGTCGCGCTCGACGTCACGTCGCCGGCCGGGTGCCGCGGAGCCGTGGAGGCGGCCCGCGCGGCCTTCGGCCGGCTCGACGTGCTCGTGAACGGCGCGGGCATCGTGCAGACGCGCCGCCTCCTCGACATCGCGCCGGACGACATGGCGTCGGTGCTGGACGTGAACCTCGTCGGCACCCTGCAGATGTGCCAGGCGGCCGTGCCCGCCATGACGGAGGCCGGCGGGGGCTCCATCGTCTGCATCGCGTCCATCGCGGCGCAGCGCGGCGGCGGCCTGATGGGCGGTCCGCACTACGCGGCCTCCAAGGGCGGCGTGCTCGGCCTCGTCAAGGCCATGGCGCGCGAGCTCGGCCCGCTCCGCATCCGGGCGAACGCCGTCAACCCGGGGATCATCATGACGGGCATGAACAAGGGCGCGTTCTCGCCCGAGCAGCAGGCCGGCATGCTGGCCACCATTCCGCTGGCGCGCTTCGGCGGGCCGGACGACGTGGCGGGCGCCTGCCTGTTCCTCGCCTCCGATCTCTCCGCCTACGTGACCGGCACGGAGACGGACGTGAACGGCGGCCTTCTCATCCACTAGGCCGAACGGCCGGCCCGGCACCGCCGGGACCAGCACGGAGACGACGATGCCCACCCTCGACGGGAAGGTCGCGATCATCACGGGCGGGGCACGCGGCCAGGGCGCGGCCGAGGTCCGCGCCTTCGCTAAGGCGGGCGCCGCGGTCGCGATCTGCGACGTGCTGGAGGCGGAGGGCCAGGCGCTCGCGCGCGAGCTCGGCGAGGCGGGCCACGCGTGCCGCTTCCTGCACCTCGACGTGTCCTCCCCCGAGAACTGGGCGGAGGTCGTGGCCGGGGTGACGGGCTGGCGAGGTCGCCTCGACATCCTCGTGAACAATGCCGGCATCATCAACCGCACGGGCATCGCGGCGACCGAGCCGGCCGCCTGGTCGCGCCTCCTCGACATCAACCTGACGGGCGCCTTCCTCGGCATCCGGGCCGCCGCGCCGGCCATGAAGGCGGCCGGCGGCGGCGCGATCGTCAACATCTCGTCGAACAGCGCCTTCTCGGGCCATTACGACCCCGCCTACACGGCGAGCAAATGGGGCCTGCGCGGCCTCACGAAATCTGCCGCCATGGAGTTCGTGACCGACAACATCCGCGTGAACGCCGTCTGCCCCGGCCTCGTCGTGACGGCGCTCAACGCCGGCTCGCCCCACCTCGACCCGATGATCCGCATGACGCCGATGCGCCGGGCGGGCACTCCCGAGGAGATCGCGGAACTCGTGCTCTTCCTCGTCGGCGACGCGTCGAGCTTCATCACGGGGGAGGAGATCCTGATCGACGGCGGCTTCATCACGGGCGCTGCCTACCGTCGCGTGGCCGTCGAGACCGGCCTTCTGCCCGAAGCCACTCCCTGAGGAGACCTCCATGCAAGCGACCATCCGGCCCGTCGTCACGCGCCAGAACGAAGAAGACCGCGGCACCGGCCAGTCCGGCGGCGCGATCCGCATCTCGGGCGTCAGCCCGCAGCACACGCCCGCCACGAAGATCTGGTACGGCAAGGTCTCGAACGAGCCCGGCTTCCGCTCGCTGCCGCACCACCACGGCGAGGCCGAGACCGGCGGCTACCTGCTGAAGGGGCACGGCCGCATCTATTTCGGCGAGAACTACGCGGAATGGGTCGACATGACCGAGGGCGACTTCGTGTTCGTGCCGCCGCAGATGATCCACGTCGAGGCCAACATGAGCACGACGGACGAACTCGTGTGGGTGACGTGCCGGACGCCGGACAACATCGTCGTCAACTTCGACGACGTCGAGGATTCCGTCCTCGACGGCTTCCGGCGGGCCTGAGGGCTCGCCCGCGGGGCGGAGACGGCCGCGCCGCGCGAGGCGGGCCGGCCGTTCTCCGCCATCGGCTCGGCCCGGGAGCACGCCCCCGGCCGCCTTCCCGGTCGACGATGGCGACGTCGAAGCCCGCTGACGGCGGCGAGGCGCGCCGAGGCGTCGTCCGACGCTGGTCGGGGTAGCCGGGCGGGCGGATGCCGCCCGACGCTCGAGCGGGCTATTCGGCATCCCGAAACCGGTACCCGACGCCCGTCTCGGTCGTGATGTATCCCGGCCTTTGCGGATCAGGCTCGATCTTCTGACGGAGCGCCCGGACGTAGACGCGGAGGTATTGCGGGTCGACGTGGGGGTCTCCCCAGACCTCTCGGAGGAGTAGGGCGTGGGTCACGACCTTGCCCGCATGCTGCACGAACACGCGCAGGAGGTCGTATTCCTTGGGCGTGAGCCTGACCTCCTCGTCCCGGACCCGCACGATCCGGCGCACGAGGTCGACGGAGAGGTCGCCCGTCCGGAAGACGGGACGCTCGCCCGCCGCCTGCAGGCGATGGCGCAGGGCGGCTCGCATGCGGGCGAGCAGCTCGTTCATGCCGAAGGGCTTGGTCACGTAGTCGTCGGCGCCGAGGTCGAGCGCCTCGACCTTGCCGCGCTCGTCGTCGCGGCTCGAGAGGACGATGACCGGCACAGCCTCGTGCGTCTCGCGGATGCGACGCAGGAGGTCGTGGCCGGTCATGTCCGGCAGGCCGAGATCGAGGATCACGAGGTCCGGCGCCCTGCGGGCCAGTTCCTCCAGCGCCACGCGGCCGCTCGGCGCGTCCACGATCTCGTAGCCCTGGGTCGAGAGGCCTGTTCGCAGCAGCCGCCTGATCGGCGGCTCGTCGTCCACGACGAGGACGCGATGGCGCAGGTCCGTCACGGCGTGCCGCCGTCCGCGGACGCGGGCAGCGTAATGGTGAAGACGGCGCCGGACCGGTCGGTCCGGTTCGTCGCCCCGATCGTGCCGCCCATCGCCTCCACGAAGCCGCGCGAGATGGCGAGGCCGAGTCCCGTCCCGGCCCGCACCGCATCCGCCTTCCGGGCCCGGTAGAACTTGTCGAACACCTGTTCCAGCTCGCCTGTCGGGATGCCCGGGCCCTCGTCGAGGATCCGCAGGACGACGGCGCCGCCGTCCCGTCGGGCCTCGACCCGGATCGTCGTTCCGGCTTCCGCGTATTTGGCGGCGTTGTCGAGGAGGTTGAAGAGGACCTGCTCGAACAGGACCGCGTCGAGCGGCAGCGTCGGCAGGTCGGGCGCGAGGTCGGCCTCCACATGGTGCCCGGCCAGGATCGCGGCGCCGCGCGCCAGCGCCGAGCCGACGATCTCGCCCACGTCCGCCGGCGCGAGGTTCGGCCGGACGGCCCCGGCCTCGAGCCGCGTCATGTCGAGCAGGTTCGCGATGAAGCGGTTCAGGCGCTGCGCCTCTTCGATGACGGTGCCGACGAGCTCGGTCTTGTCCGGGGCCGAGAGGTCCGCGTCGAGGTCGCGCAGCGTGCTCGCCGCGCCGAGGATCGCGGCCAGCGGCGTCTTGAGGTCGTGCGAGATGGACGTCAGCAGCGCCTGGCGGAGCCGGTCGGTCTCGGCCGCGAGCCTGGCCCGGTCGAGGTCCTGCACGAGGTGCACGCGCTCGACGGCGAGGCCGGCCTGGTCGGCGAGCGCGTCGAGGAGCCGCCGGCCGTCCGGCGTGAGGAGCGGCCCCGGGCGCTCGGAATCGAGCCCGATCACGCCGACGACGCCGCGGCTCGTCCGCATCGGCAGGAAGAGCCGTTTCGCGCCGGGCAGCGTGTCGGCGCCGCGGCCGGCCGGCGACGCGCGGTCGAAGGTCCAGCGGGCCGCCGCGAGATCGGCCGCGTCCAGCCGGTCCTCGGGCGGATAGGCGGCCGCGACCGCGAGCGTCGCCTCGGAGGGCAGCAGCAGCACGACGTTCAGGCGCAGCATGGAGGCGATCTGGTAGGCGCTGGCCCACAGGACGTCGTCCAGCACGCCGCTCGAGGCGAGCTTCCGGCTGAACGCGTAGAGCGCCTCCGTGACGCGGGTGCGCTGCGCGGCGGCGACCGCCTGGCGGCGCGCCCGGCCCGCGAGGTTCGACACGACCACGGCCACGACCGTGAAGAGGACGAGCGCCGCGACGTTGGTCGGGTCGGCGACCGTCAGCGTCCAGGTCGGCGGCAGGAAGAAGAAGTTGTAGGCGAGCGAGGCGAGCCCGACCGCGACGAGAGACGGCGCGAGCCCGAACCGGACCGCGATCCCGACGACCGCCGTGAGGAAGATGAGGTCGACGCTCTCCAGCCCGACGAGGGGCTGCAGCAGCTGCGCGACGCCGAGCGCGGCCGTGACCGAGAGGGCGGCCATGCCGTAGGGCAGCCATTCGATGCGGGGCCGGGCCGCGGATGCGGGCGGCCGGGCGGGCGTTCGCGACGGCTCCTCGCCCGCGATGACGTGGACGCTGATCTGGCCCGCGGAGCGCACCAGGTCGTGCACGACGGAGCCGTTCAGGATCTCGAACCAGCGCGTGCGGCTCGACTTGCCCACGACGATCTGGGTGACGTTCGCGTCCCGCGCGTAGGCGACGATGTCGTCCGCGACGCGCCGGGCGCTGCCCGGGACCGTCGCGGCCTCGCCGCCGAGCCGTTCGGCGAGCCGGAGCGTCTCGGCGATGCGGTCGCGGTCGGCATCCGGCAGGCGGGTGGTCCGGGCGGTCTCGACGACGAGCGCCGTCCAGGGCGCCCGGAGCCGGTCCGCGAGCCGCCGCGCGGCCCGCACGAGGCCGGGCCCGCGTGGATCCTCGCTGACGCAGACCAGCACCCGCTCGCCGGCGGCCCAGGGCCCCTGGATCGCGTGGGCCCGCATGTGGGACAGAAGCTGCTCGTCGACGCGCTGGGCCGTCCGCCTCAGGGCGAGTTCGCGGAGCGCCGTCAGGTTGCCGGTCGAGAAGTAGTGCCGGAGCGCCCGGTCGGCATTCGCCGGGACGTAGACCTTGCCGTCGCGCAGGCGCCGGACGAGGTCGTCGGGCGCAAGGTCGATCACCTCGATGTCGTCCGCCTCGTCGAGGATGCGGTCCGGCACCGTCTCGCGCACGCGGATGCGCGTGATCCGGGCGACGATGTCGTTCAGGCTCTCGACGTGCTGGATGTTCAGCGTCGAGTAGACGTCGATCCCCGCCGCCAGCAGCTCCCCGACGTCGCCGAAGCGCTTCGGATGGCGGCTCCCCTCGGCGTTCGTGTGGGCGAGCTCGTCCACGAGGACGAGCGCCGGGCGCCGCGCCAGGATCGCGTCGAGGTCCATCTCGTCGAGGTCGCGGCCCCGATAGGCGAGGTGGCGGCGGGGCACGACCTCGAGGCCGGCGAGCAGCGCCTCCGTCTCGACGCGCCCATGCGTCTCGACCACGCCGACCACGACGTCGACGCCCTCGCGCCGCCGTGCCTGGGCGTTGAGCAGCATCTCGTAGGTCTTGCCGACGCCCGGCGCCGCGCCGAGGAAGATCTTGAGCCGGCCGCGCCCGCCCGCTTCCCGCGTCGCGACCGCGAGCAGCGCGTCGGGGGAGGGGCGCGCGTCAGCGTCGGGACGCGGCATCGAGCGCGAGGTTCAGGGCCAGCACGTCCACGCGCGGCTCGCCGAGAAGGCCGGCGAGCCGGCCGGCCGTATGGTCGGCGACGAGCCGCTGCACGACCGCCTCCGGCAGGCTCCGGGCGCGCGCGACGCGCGGCACCTGGAACGCGGCCGCCTCCGGCTACACGTGCGGATCGAGCCCGGAGGCCGAGGTCGTGACGAGGTCCGGCGGCACGGGCGCGCCGGGATTCTCCGCCTTCAGGGCGGCGATCTCGGCGCGCACGCGCTCGATGAGTGCCGGGTTCGTCGGGCCGAGGTTCGAGCCCATCGAGTTGGAGGCGTTGTAGGGCGACGGCGCCGTCTTCGTCGCGTCCTGCGGGTCGGGAGCCGTCGTGGCCGAGGGCCGGCCGTGGAAGTAGCGCGGCGACGCGAAGGACTGCCCGAGGAGCGCGGAGCCGACGACGACCCCGTCCCGCTCGACGAGGCTGCCACCCGCCTGGCGCGGGAAGAGGGTCGCGGCGATGCCCGTCATGGCGGCAGGATAGACGAGACCCGTCAGCAGCGTGAGGGCCGTGAAGATCACGAGAGCGGGGCGGAGATGGGCGAACATGGGGGGATCCTCAAGCGAGATGCAGGGCGGCGACCGCCATGTCGATGAGCTTGATGCCGGCGAAGGGCACGACGATGCCGCCGAGCCCGTAGACGAGGAGGTTGCGACGCAGCAGCGAGGCGGCGCCGACGGCCCGGTAGCGCACCCCTCGCAGGGCGAGCGGGATCAGGGCCACGATGATGAGCGCGTTGAAGATGATGGCCGAGAGGATGGCGCTCTGCGGCGAGGCGAGCCCCATGACGTTGAGGGCGCCGAGCTGGGGGTAGAAGGCGAGGAACATCGCCGGGATGATGGCGAAGTACTTCGCGACGTCGTTCGCGATCGAGAAGGTCGTGAGCGCGCCCCGCGTCATGAGGAGCTGCTTGCCGATCTCCACGATCTCGATGAGCTTGGTCGGGTCGGAATCGAGGTCGACCATGTTGCCGGCCTCGCGGGCCGCGACCGTTCCCGTGTTCATGGCGACGCCGACGTCCGATTGGGCGAGCGCCGGGGCGTCGTTCGTGCCGTCGCCGCACATGGCGACGAGCTTGCCCTTGGCCTGCTCGGCGCGGATCAGGGCGAGCTTCATCTCGGGCGTCGCCTCGGCCAGGAAGTCGTCGACGCCGGCCTCGGCCGCGATGGCGGCCGCCGTCATGGGGTTGTCGCCCGTGATCATGACGGTGCGGATGCCCATGCGGCGCAATTCGCCGAAGCGCTCGCGGATGCCGCCCTTCACGATGTCCTTGAGCGCGATCACGCCCAGCAGACGGCCGTCCCGCGCGACGGCGAGCGGCGTGCCGCCGGCCTTCGCGATCCCCTCGGCGATGGCCTGGATCTCGCGCGCCGCCGCGTCCGTGGGCCGGCCGACATGGGCGAGGATCGCGTCCACGGCGCCCTTGCGGACGACGAGCCCCTGCGCGTCGACGCCGCTCATGCGCGTCTGGGCCGCGAACGGCACGAAGGTCGCGCCGAGCGCCGCCATGTCGCGGCCCCGGAGGCCGTGCTTCTCCTTGGCGAGCACCACGACGGAACGGCCCTCCGGCGTCTCGTCCGCCAGCGAGGCGAGCTGGGCCGCGTCCGCGAGGTCGGTCTCGCTCACGCCCGCCACGGGCCTGAACTCCGTCGCCTGCCGGTTGCCGAGCGTGATGGT
This sequence comes from Methylorubrum extorquens, assembly GCA_019695455.1. Classification (GTDB taxonomy): domain Bacteria; phylum Pseudomonadota; class Alphaproteobacteria; order Rhizobiales; family Beijerinckiaceae; genus Enterovirga; species Enterovirga extorquens_A. Next base: position 7,709 of record JAEUAC010000055.1, read on the forward strand.
GCCCGTCTTGTCGAGGAGGAGCGTGTCGACGTCGCCCGCGGCCTCGACGGCCCGCCCCGACATGGCGAGCACGTTGAAGCGCACGAGCCGGTCCATGCCGGCGATGCCGATCGCCGAGAGCAGCGCGCCGATCGTGGTCGGGATCAGCGTCACGAACAGGGCGACGAGGACCACGACCGGGATCGAGCCGCCCGCGTAGGCCGCGAAGGACGGGATGGAGGCGACGGCGAAGACGAAGATGATCGTCATGCCGGCGAGCAGGATGTTGAGCGCGATCTCGTTCGGCGTCTTCTGGCGCGAGGCGCCCTCGACCAGCGCGATCATGCGGTCGATGAAGGTCGATCCGGGCGCGGCCGTGATGCGGACGCGGATCCAGTCCGACAGGACCTGCGTGCCGCCCGTGACGGCCGAGCGGTCTCCGCCGGATTCGCGGATCACGGGCGCGGATTCGCCCGTGATGGCGGCCTCGTTCACGGAGGCGACGCCCTCGATCACCTCGCCGTCGGACGGGATGATGTCGCCCGCCTCCACGATCACGACGTCGCCCTGCCGGAGATCGGGTCCGGCGACCGTCTCGAAGCGGTCGCGCGGGCCGCCCGGCGCGGCGCCCGGTCCCGACAGGCGCTTCGCGGTCGTCTCCGTGCGGGTCCGCCGGAGCGACTCCGCCTGCGCCTTGCCGCGGCCCTCGGCGACGGCCTCGGC
>JAEUAC010000237.1 GCA_019695455.1 Methylorubrum extorquens
GCGAGCCCGCCCGCGAGCAGCGCGCGCCGAGACGGCCGGCCGGTCACGCCGCCGTCTTGGCGGCGAGGTGGCGCTCCCAGGCGAGCGCCTGCCTGACGATCTCCTCGACGTCTTCGAAGCGCGGCACCCAGCCGAGTTCGGCGCGCACCCGATCGGCCTTCGCGACGATGGCCGGGGGATCCCCCGCCCGCCGGGGCGAGAGGTGGACCGTGAAGTCGACGCCGGAGACGCGCTTCACCACGTCCACGATCTCGAGCACGGAATAGCCGCGGCCGTAGCCGCAATTCGCCGTCAGGATCTCGCCGCCGGCGCGCAGGTGGCGGAGCGCCGCGAGATGCGCGTCCGCGAGGTCGGAGACCTGGATGTAGTCCCGCAGGCAGGAGCCGTCGGGCGTCGGGTAGTCCGTGCCGTAGACGTCGAGATGCGGGCGCTGGCCGAGCGCCGCCTGGGCGGCCACCTTGATGAGGTGGGTGGCGGCGGGCGTCGACTGGCCGATGCGGCCGGCCGGGTCCGCGCCGGCGACGTTGAAGTAGCGCAGCACGACGTAGCGGAGCGGATGGGCGACCGCCGCGTCCCGCAGCATCCATTCCGTCATCAGCTTGGAGCGGCCGTAGGGCGAGACCGGGTTCTGGGGCGTGTCCTCGGAGACGGGCTCGTTGCCGACCTCGCCGTAGACGGCGGCCGTCGACGAGAAGATGAACTGCCCGACGCCCCCGCGCACCGCCGCCTCCAGCAGCGCGCGCGACTTCACGGTGTTGTTCAGGTAGTAGCCGAGCGGGTCGGCGACCGATTCCGGCACCACGATCCTGGCCGCGAAATGCGCGATCGCGTCGATCCCGTGCTCGGCGATCACCCGTCCGACGAGGTCGCCGTCGCCCATGTCGCCCTCGACGAAGGTCGCGGCCTCGGGCACGGCCCAGCGGAAGCCGGTCGACAGGTTGTCGAGCACGACCACCGTCTCGCCCTGGTCGAGCAGGGCCAGTACCATGTGGCCGCCGATATAGCCGGCGCCGCCCGTCACGAGCACTGCCATCCGTTCACCTCCGCGTCAGCTCCGCGGGGGTGTAACGTCGCGACGCTTCACAACCCGTGAAGGCTTCGGCATTAGCGGGCTCATGTGGGCGCGCGAACCGAGCGCGCCTGGAAAGGACCAGTCATGAAGCCCATCCGCAAGGCCGTCCTGCCCGTGGCCGGCCTGGGCACGCGCTTCCTGCCCGCCACGAAGTCCGTGCCGAAGGAGATGCTGACGGTGGTGGACCGTCCCGTCATCCAGCACGTGGTGGACGAGGCGCGGGAGGCCGGCATCGAGCACTTCATCTTCGTGACCGGCCGCAACAAGGCCGTCATCGAGGACCATTTCGACATGGCCTACGAGCTCGACGCGACGCTGCAGGCGCGCGGCAAGACGAAGGAATACGAGGCCCTCAAGAAGGACCTGCCCAAGGCCGGTGCGACCTCCTTCACCCGCCAGCAGGCGCCGCTGGGCCTCGGCCACGCCGTGTGGTGCGCCCGCGAGATCGTGGGCGACGAGCCCTTCGCCGTGCTCCTTCCCGACATGCTGAGCCGCGGCTGCATGGGCCAGATGCTGGAGGCCTACGGCCGCCACGGCGGCAACGTCATCGCGGTCGAGAGCGTGCCGGAGGACCAGACGCACCAATACGGCATCGTGGCGGTCGGCCAGGACCACGGGCAGACCTTCGAGATCACGGGCATGGTCGAGAAGCCGCCGAAGGGCACGGCGCCCTCGAACCTCATCATCTCCGGCCGCTACATCCTCCAGCCCGAGATCTTCGACATCCTCTCGGCCCACGAGACGGGCGCGGGCGGCGAGATCCAGCTGACGGACGCCATGATCCGCCTCATGGGCCAGCAGCCCTTCCACGGCCTCCGCTACGAGGGCCGCACCTACGACACGGGCAACAAGCTCGGCTTCCTCATGGCGAACGTCGCCTACGCGCTGGAGCGCGAGGAGCTGGCCGGCCCCTTCCGGGCCGAGCTCGAGGCGTATCTCGGGCGCTAGGCGCGCGCGGCGCCGCGAGCCGCCGTCAGACCAGCCAGGCGACCCGGAGGAGGCCGCCGGCCGTGAACTTGCCGAGGGTCAGGTCGAAGTCGATGCCGCCCTGCTTGTTCAGCTCGAGCTTGCCCGGATTGGCCGTGCCGACATAGGGCACGGCCTGCGACGTCTCCTCGACGAAGGTCTTGGTCGTGAAATGCACGATCTTGCCGTGGTCGTTGAAGGTCGGCAGCTTGCCCGAGAGGCTGAGCAGCTTGCCCGATCCGGCGCCGAGCTCGCCCTGCGCGATGCCGGCGCTGCCGAGATCCTTGTGGCGGAACGCGTTCTGGACGCGGACCTTCTTCAGCGACCCGGGGAACAGGCTCCCCTTCATGAAGCCGGTCAGCAGCCCCTTCGCGATGGCGCCCCAGAGCTGCGCCGCCATGGGGTCCGAGCTCGCGCCCTTGCCCTGCAGGAGCTTGATCAGGCCCTGCAGCGACAATCCGGCGCCGACCGGCGCCGAGAGGTAGAGGCCCTTCCCGCGTTCGCCGTCGAGCTTCTCGAACACGAACAGGGCGATCCCGACGCTCGCCACGACCGTTCCCGGGATCGTCAGGCTGAACGAGCCCCCCGAGCCCATCGCCCACTGGAGCGAGGCGCCGGGAAGCGCGTGCGGCGGAACGGGGTCGACGTCCGGCTTCGGCAGCGTCTTGAGCTGCCCGAGCAGGTGAACCTCGACGGCGCGCCAATGGTAGTCGTTCGCGTCCTTCTCCCGGGTCGGGTCGCGGCCGAATTCGGCGTTGGCATCCTCTCCCGTGGACGTGAACCGCGTGATCCGGGCCGCGAGCCAGGTGCTTCGCGCGTTGATGTAGTCGCGCACGGCCCAGGCCCGATCGCGCGAGAGCTGTCGGTTGTAGTCGGCGGCGCCGCTCGTCGACGAGAACCCGTAGATCTGGATCTGGACCTCCGCGAGCTGGTGCGCTCGCGCGATCATCTGGTCGAGCCAGGCCCGATGCTCGGCCGCGAGGTCGGTCAGGTGCATGTCCGTGAGCCGCTTGGCCAGGATCCCGCCGGCCTGCAGGGTCGCGTCGGTCAGCTTCTCCGGCATCGTGTCCTCCCGATCGGGGGCGAAACCGCCGCCAGGGCCCGGCCCCGCGGACGGCGCCGGTATGGATCTTTTTGGACCGGTCCAGACCGGAGATCAATGGGGCCAAGGAGATCGACGGCGGCGACCGATCCCGCCGGGCGGGCCCCGTCGCGCTCGGGGGCCGGGCGGTCTATGTGTGCGCCGCAGGAGGCGGCATGATCGAGGCGAAACCGAACGACGCGGAGCTCACCGCGATCGCGACCTGGCTCGTCCGCGCCGGCATCGCCGGCAAGGCGGAGACGGATCTGCTCCGGTACTTCTGCGAGAAGGTGACGGCGGCCGGCGTCGCCGTGTCCCGCGCCGTGGTCGCGATCGACACGCTGCATCCGGTCCACGAGGGACGCGTCTTCCGCTGGCGCAGCGATCTC
>JAEUAC010000306.1 GCA_019695455.1 Methylorubrum extorquens
CGCTTCATCCAGGCGACGGCGTCGTCGAGCCGGGGGTCCTCGTAGTGGAACCACTGGCAGAGGCCGAGATCGGGCGCGAATTCGGGGAAGATCCTGGCCGCGAGCTTCGGCGTGCCGTCCTCGCGCAGGATGCCCATGTGGAAATGCCGGTAGTAGGACGAGCCCTCCGCCTCCTTGTGGCGGGTGGTCGCCTCCCAGGTGCGGGGCAGGTCGTAGAGGCTGTACCAGTGGATGCGCGGCGCCCGGCCCCGGATCAGCTCGGCCGTGCGGCGGAAGCCCCATTCCTGGACCTCCTCGGCCCCGAAGGTCGAGACGCCGACCTCCGACACCCAGACGGGCTTGTCCGTGACGGCCTGGATCTCCGCGATCTTGGCCGGCCACTCGTTGATGTTCCAGAGGTTCCAGTCGAGCGGGAAGCCGTGCACGGCGACCGCGTCGACGTGGTCGAGGGCGCCCTTGCCGGCGAGCAGGTTCACGAAGGACGGGTCGATCGGCGACATGCCGCCGAGCACGCGCGGCAGCGTGGCGTTCTCGGCCCGGATGGCGGCGCCCGCGAGCGAGACCATCTCGGCGAAGCGCGACCAGTCGGGATCGAGGTTCGGATCCCAGTGCGACTTGTTGTTCGGCTCGTTCCAGATCATGGCGGCTTCGATCATCGGGCCGTCTCCTTCGTCGTCGCCGGATAGACCGCGCCCGACCAGGGCGGGATCTCGACCGCCTCGCGGCGGCACAGGAACACCTCGCTTTCCGGATGGGCGAGGATGGAGAAGCCGGCCGAGCGCAGCATCGCGGCCGAGCAGGCCGCGTTCGGCGCCCACCAGTTGGTCGGGTCGTCCGCGTAGCGGTGCTCGATGAAGTGCAGCTTCGGGTAGCCCGGGCCGTCGAACATGGCGGCACCGTCGAAGAAGTCCGCGTTCTCCGGCACGGGGTCGATCGCGTCCGAGCCGCGCTGCATGGACTGGAACAGGAGGAGGTCGCCCGCGACGTGCTCGTGGACGAGGTCGAGCGCGAGCAGCGGATGGCGCAGGTGGTAGAGCACGCCCATGAAGACGACGAGGTCGAAGCGCTCGCCGAGCGCCGCGACGTCGTAGACGGAGAGCTTGCGGAACTCGATGTCGGCGCCCTCCACCTCGGCCGCGAAGCGGGCCTGGGCGAGGTAGTCCTCGTCGAAGTCGATGCCCAGCACGCGGGCCGCCCCGCGCCGCTTCATCTCGAGCGAGTAGAAGCCGCCGTTGCAGCCGATGTCGAGGACGGTCTTCCCCGTGAGGTCGGCCGGCAGCACGTGGGCGAAGCCCTTGAACTTCACGGCCGGGTAATCGCCGAGGAAGTGGCCGGGCGCCGTGCGGACGCCGCCGAGCTCCATGTTGTGGAACCACGGCCCGAGGGCGTCCGCCCGGCGGCGGATCTCGTCCGGCGTCATCCCGATCGTCATGATGTGCGCTCCGTCGCCTCGGCCCGCTGGCCGGAGGGCCGCGCGAGCCCGACCCGGGCGCCGCGCCCGAGCGAGCCCTCGCCCGCCGCGGCCAGGAGCGTGATGGCCGACCGGTAGCCGCCGAGCGTCCCGACGTCGACGTAGGCCGAGCCCTTGCGGACGCCCCGCGCCTCGCCGCCGCCCGCCAGGTACGCGTTGACGAGCGTGCCGATGAACTCGTCCGCGCACAGCCGCTCCCGCCAGAGCGCGTGCAGGGTGTGCAGCACGTGGCCGGGCATCTTGAACGCCCCCCAGATCCAGCGCGAGGTCGCGTCCGGCCGCTTCACCTGGATCTCGATCACGCGGTCGGCGGCGTCCAGCACGACGGCGTCGAACTGGCGGGGATCCTCGACCGGGAAGAGGAGGAAGGACAGCGTGTCGTCCGGCAGGGAGGCGAGCGCGTCGTCCGGGAACCACACCGTGTCCGGCAGGCCGACGATCACGGATTCGCCGGGCGCCACGAGGGGCGCGGCCCGGAAGATGGCGTCGCAGAGCCCGGCGGCCCGCGGCTGGACCATGTAGGCGAAGGCGGTATCCAGATACCCCGCCCCGTAATAGGCCAGGATGTCCGACTTGCCGGGCGAGATGACGAAGCAGATCTTGTCGGCCCCGCCCCGGATCATCCGCTCGACGAGGTATTCCGAGACGGCGCAGGGCCGCTCGACGTCGCCCTCGAGCCGGCTGCCGACCGGCAGCAGCTCCTTGGAGAAGGCGAGAGGCTGGATGCGGCTGCCGATGCCGGCCGCGGGCACGATGCCCCACATGTCAGGCCTCCAGGGCGACGGGCGCCCGCGCGCGCGACAGTTCGCGCTCGAAATCCAGGGCCCGGCGGTCGGACGTGTGCTCGGCCAGCACCCGCTCGCGGGCGGCCCGGGCGATGCGGCCGAGCTCCGCGTCGTCCGTCCCGATCGCGGCCGCGGCGTCCCGGCCGTCGGACGCGACCAGGATCTCGCGTCCCGGCTCGAAGAAGGCGTCGAGCCCCTCCCAGGCGTCGGTCAGGATCGGCGCCCCGCAGGCGGCGGCCTCGAACAGGCGGCCGGACGGACACCAGCCCATGGCGGCCATGGCCTCGCGCGTGACGTTGAGGGTGAGCCGCCCGGAGGCGAAGAAGGCCGGGTGCTCGGCCGGCGGCAGGTGGCGGACGAAGAAGATGTTCGGCGTCCAGGGGAACTCGGCCGGGTACTGGGCGCCGCCGATGAGGAAGCGGCGCTCCGGCATGGCCCGGGCCGGCCCGACGAACAGCGTCTCGAGCGCCGCCTGCCGGTCGGCCGCGTAGGTGCCGAGATAGGAGAGGTCCGACCGGAAGCGCTCCAGCGGCGCCACGGGCCGGTGCACGGCCGGGTCGACATGGCCGTAGAGCGGCGCGACCCGCACGGCGCCGAGCCGGTCGCGCAGGGCGTCGAGCGCGCCGCCGCCCGTGTAGGACAGGACGAGGTCGAACCCGGCGAGCCCGTCCGGCCCGACATAGCCGAGGTCCTCGCCCCGCCCGAGCCGCGACAGCGTCACGGGCGTGTCGAGGTCGTAGAAGACCCGGAGCGCGCGCCCGGCCTCCAGCACGGCCGCCGTCGCGGCGAGCCCGTCCGGGCAGTAGGAGGTGACGATCGCGACGTCCGCCTCCGCGATCGCGGCCTCGGCCCGGCGGCGGACGTCCTGCCAGGTCGCGTAGAGCACGAGATCGCCGGCCGGCAGCGCGTGCAGGTCCCGGTTCTCGGCGTAGAAGCTCTGGTCGCGCTCGAAGAAGGCGACCGCATGGCCCCGCCGGGCGAGCGCCGCGATGAGGCCGCGCCAGAGGGTGGCGTGGCCGTTGCCCCAGGACGACGAGACCGTGAGGCCGAAGATCACGATCCTCACGCCGGCACCTCGTTCAGGGCGAGGAGCTTGCCGCCCCCCTCCCAGACGACGAGGCTCGTGACCGAGCCCGGCGACACCTCGAAATCGTGGACGCGGTCGAAGGAGAGGCCGATCAGGCGGCAGACCAGCGCCTTGACGACGTCGCCGTGCGTCGTCGCGGCCACGGCCGCATCCGGGTGACGCAGGCGCCAGGCCTCGACGGTCGCGGCGGCGCGGTCCGCCACCTCGTCCATGGTCTCGCCGCCCGGGATGCGGCTCGCCGCCCGGTCCCGGTTCCAGGCCCGCCAGGCGGGGTCCCCGTCGAGGCCGGCGAGCTCCGCGCCCGTCCAGGTCCCGTAATCGAGCTCCGTCAGGCCCGGGGCCTCGCCGACCGGCAGGCCGAGCGCGGCCGCGATGGGCGCGGCCGTCTCGCGGGCGCGCTGGATGGGGCTCGCGTAGAGGGCCGCGATGCGGTCGCGCCGCAGGCGGGTCGCGACCCGCTCGGCCTCGGCCCGCCCGGCGGCGTTGAGGGGCACGCCCGGCATCCGGCCGGCGACGCTGCGGCCCAGGAGGTCGTGCGCGCCGTGACGGACCAGGAGGACGGTCGTGGCCGCCGCCACTCAGGCCTCGCCGGCCGCGAAGGCGCGCGTGAGCTCGCGCGCCTCGTCGTCCGTGAACTGCCGCGGCGGCGACTTCATGAAATAGGCGGACGGCCCCGTGAGCGCCCCGCCGATGCCCCGGTCCATGGCGAGCTTCGCGCACCGGACGGCATCGATGACGACGCCCGCCGAATTGGGCGAATCCCACACCTCCAGCTTCAGCTCGACGCTGAGCGGCACGCCCCCGAAGGTCGTGCCCTCGAGCCGGATATGGGCCCATTTGCGGTCCGACAGCCACGGCACGTAGTCGCTCGGGCCGACATGGATCTGGTCGGCCGGGAGCGGCACGTCGAGCTGGCTCGTCACGGCCTGCGTCTTCGAGATCTTCTTGGATTCGAGGCGCTCGCGCTCCAGCATGTTCTTGAAGTCGGCATTGCCGCCGAAATTCAGCTGGTAGGTCCTGTCGAGCCGCACGCCGCGCTCGCGGAAGAGGTTGGCGAGGGTGCGGTGCACGATGGTGGCGCCGACCTGGCTCTTGATGTCGTCGCCCACGATCGGCAGGCCCCGGGCCTCGAACCGCGCCCGCCAGGTCGGATCGGACGCGATGAACACGGGGATGCAGTTGACGAAGCCGCACCCCGCTGCGAGCGCCTGCTCGGCGTAGTATTCGGTCGCCTTCTGCGAGCCGACGGGCAGGTAGGAGACCAGGACGTCCGTGCCCGTGCGGGCCAGGATGGCGGCGACGTCGGCGGGGGGCGCGGCCGATTCCGTGATCTCGTCCGCCATGTAGCGGCCGATGCCGTCGAGCGTCGGCCCGCGCTCGACGCGGGTGCCGGTCGGCTTCACGGTCGCGAAGACGTGGGTGTTGTTGGGCCCGGCCCCGATCGCGTCCGCCACGTCGAGCCCGACCTTGGCGTCGCTGACGTCGAAGGCGGCCGACACCTCGATGTCGCCGACGTGATAGCCGCCGAGATCGACGTTCATCAGGCCCGGCACCGGCTCGTTGGAGCGCGCGTCCGCATAGTAGGTGAGGCCCTGGACCAGGGAGGAGGCGCAGTTGCCGACGCCTACGATCCCGACCCTCAGCCTGCGTCGCCCGTCCTGACTTGCCAACGCGACCCGCTCCCCCTTCCCGC
>JAEUAC010000248.1 GCA_019695455.1 Methylorubrum extorquens
GTACTTGTCGGCGAAGAACGCGGCCTTGACGATGTGGTAAACGTCGATGCCTTCGCGCTCCTTGGCGATCCAGACGATCACCTCGAGAGCCTTCGCCGTGTTGCTGACGTATCTCGGAAGAGCCTTCGCCATGCGGGCGCGTATAGGCGCGGCGCGGACGGCAATCAAGGATCCCGACCGCTTCCCACCCCCGGCCCTCTGCGTCCGTCGCATGCGAGCGGTCACGCGCGGCCGACACGTCTAGGTGGTCGATCGAGGCGCGAATCGCGCGTCGCGCCTTGACAGGCCCGGCGGCCGGCCCCTTCATTCCGCCCGTTCGACCGGAGCTTCCATGACCCCGCGTTCCCTGCTTCTCGCCGCCGCCGCGGCGATCTCGCTCCTGGCCGGGCCGGCGTTCGCCGACACCGTCAAGGTCGGCGTCATCGGGCCGTTCTCCGGCCCGTTCGGGCTGTTCGGCAAGAACTTCAAGCAGGGGATCGAGGCCTTCCAGGCCAAGAACGGCAAGGCCGTGAAGGGTCACGAGGTCGAGTTCGTCTACCGCGACCTCGAGGGCGTCGATCCCGCCAAGGCGAAGGCGCTCGCCCAGGAGCTCATCGTCAAGGAGCGCGTGCAGTACCTCGCCGGCGCGTACTTCACGCCGGACGCGCTCGCGATCGCGACCGTGCTCGACCAGGGCAAGGTGCCCTTCGTGGTCCTGAACGCGGCGACCTCCGTCATCACGGAGAAGAGCCCGCTGATCGCCCGCACCTCCTTCACCATGTGGCAGAACACGGTGCCGGCCGCCCAGGTGGCGCTCGAGAAGGGCGTGAAGAAGGTCGTGATCGCGGTCAGCGACTACGGCCCGGGCCTCGACGCGGAGGCGGCCTTCAAGAAGACCTTCGAGGCCGGCGGCGGCCAGGTGGTCGACGCCATCCGCATGCCGATCCGCACCACCGATTTCGGCCCCATCATGGGCCGCGTGAAGGAGACGGGCGCGGACGCCGTCTTCGCCTTCCTGCCGTCGGGCCCGCCGACGCTCGCCTTCGTCAAGGCCTTCATCGACAACGGCCTGAAGGCCGCGAACGTGAAGCTCATCACGACGGGCGACGTGACGGCCGAGAACGACCTCCCGGCGATCGGCGACGCCGCGCTCGGCATCATCTCGACCTACCATTACGCCGTGTCGCACGACTCCGCGGCCAACCGGGACTTCCTGGCCGCCATGAAGGGCGTGGGCGCCAAGGACGGCGAGATCGTCATGGCGTCGGTGGCGGCCTACGACGGCGCCCGCATGATCTACCGCATGATCGAGGCGACGGACGGCAAGCAGGAGCCGCAGAAGGCCATCGACGCGATCAAGGGCTTCGCCTGGGAGAGCCCGCGCGGTCCCGTCTCCATCGACCCGAAGACGCGCCACATCCGGCAGAACGTCTACGAGCGCGTGGTCGACAAGAAGGACGGGATCCTGATCAACCGCGAGGTCAAGACCTTCGCCGACCAGCCCGACACGGGCCTGTCGCCGACGCCGTAGCGCCCCGCCGGGCACGAAGCCGTGGGACTGGCTCTCGGGATCGCGACGGACGCGCTCGCCTACGGGATGGTGCTCTACATCATCTCGATCGGGCTCTCCGTCACGATGGGCCTGATGCGCGTGATCAACCTCGCGCACGGCGCCTTCGCCATGATCGGCGGCTACCTCGCCTCCTGGGGGCTGCAATCGCTCGGGCTCGGCTACGGCACGGCGATCCTGTTCGCGGTCGCGGGCGCCGTCCTCATCGCCCTGCCGCTCGAGCGCTTCCTCTATCGACGCGTCTACGGCACGCACGATCCGCTGCCGCAGGTGCTGCTGACGATCGGCATCACCTTCGCCATCATCGGCATCGCGAACTCGCTCTTCGGCCCGACCCTGAAGCCGATCCCGCTGCCCGAGATCTTCCGCGGCCCGGTGGATCTCGGCTTCCGCACCGTGCCGGCGCACCGGCTCGTCGTCATCGCGGCGGGCGCCGCCGTGGCGCTCGGGCTCTGGCTCCTCGTCGAGCGCACCGATTTCGGCATCCGGCTGCGGGCGGCCGTCGACGACGCCCGCATGGCCTCGGCCCTCGGCATCCGGACGGACGTGATCTACGCGGCCGCCTTCGCCCTGTCGGTCGCGCTCGGCGCGCTCGGCGGCGTGCTGGGCGCCGAGATCCTGCCGATCGAGCCCTATTACGCGCTGCGCTACATGGTGACCTTCCTGGTCGTCGTCTCCGTCGGGGGCGCGGGCTCCATCGGGGGCGCGCTCGGGGCGGCCCTGCTGCTGGGCCTCGTCGACGTGACGGCCAAGTATCTCGCGCCGGAATACGGCGAGTTCTTCTTCTACCTCGCCGTGATCGCGGTCGTCGCCGCCTTCCCGCGCGGCCTCCTCGGGCGGGCCTGACATGGCCGCGACCAAGATGGCGCCCCGCTCCCCGATCGCGCGCGACCGGCTCGTCACGGCCGGCGGCCTCGCGGCCATCGCGGCCGCGGGCGCGATCGGCCTCGTCCTGTTTCCGAACGATCTCGGCTTCCTGACCCGCGTCCTGGCGACCGCGCTCCTGGTCCTCTCGCTCGATCTCGTCACCGGCTATTGCGGGGTCGCGACGCTCGGGCACGCGGCGCTCTTCGGGGGCGGCGCCTACGCGTCCGGCATGCTGGCCGCCCATGGCGGCATCCAGGACCCGCTCGTGCTGCTGGCGGCCGGGCTCGCGGGCGGGCTCGTCACGGGGCTCGTCTCCGGCCTCGTGATCCTGCGGGCCACGGGGCTGCCGCAGCTCGTCCTGTCGATCGCGGTCGTGCAGCTCGCCTCCGCGCTCGCCAACAAGCTGTCCGGCTGGACGGGCGGCAGCGACGGCCTGTCGGGCATCTCGCCCGGCCCGCTCTTCGGCCGGTTCGCGTTCGATCTCTGGGGGCAGACGGGCTACCTCCTCGGGGTCGCGCTCCTGCTCGTCGTCTTCGCGGCGCTCCGGGCGCTCGTGCTCTCGCCCTTCGGGCTCCTCTGCCGGGGCATCCGGGAGGACGTGATCCGGGTCGGCGCGCTCGGCGCGCGGGTGCGGCCGGCGCTGGTCGCCATGTACGGGATCTCGGGCGCCGTGGCGGGGCTCGGCGGCGCGCTCTCGGCCGTGACGACGGGCGTCGTCGGGCTCGACAGCCTGTCCTTCGAGCGCTCGGCCTCCGCGCTCGTCATGCTGGTCTTCGGCGGCGCCGGCTCGCTCGGCGGCGCGCTCGTCGGCACCGTCGTGTTCCAGGTGTTCGAGCACGCGGTCTCGGCCGCGAACCCGTTCCACTGGCTGACGCTGGTCGGCCTCCTCCTGATCGCGGTCGTGCTGTTCCTGCCGCGCGGCCTGCAGGCGCTGCCGGCCCGGCTCGCCGGCCTCGTCCGGAGGCGCGCCGCCCCCGCCCGCGGGGGCGCGTGATGGAGCTGCTGCGCGTCGAGGCGCTGACGCTCGCCTTCGGGGGTCTGCGGGTCGCGCGCGAGATCTCGCTCGCGCTCGCCTCCGGTGACCGCCTCGCCCTGATCGGGCCGAACGGGGCCGGCAAGACGACCTTCGTGAACCTCGTCACGGGCCAGCTCGCGCCCGATGCGGGCCGCATCGTGCTGGCGGGCGAGGACGTGACCCGCATGGCGGTGGCGGCGCGCGTGCGGCGCGGCCTCGTCCGCACCTTCCAGATCAGCCGGCTCTTCCGCGACATGAGCGTGCGCGACAACGTGCTGCTCGCGATCCTCCAGCGCGAGGGCCGGACGGCGCGCGCCATCCGCCACGCCGCGACCGACCGGACGCTCGTGGCCGAGGCCGACGCGCATCTCGAGCGGCTGGGCCTCGGCGAGGTCGCGGGCGACCGCGTCGGCGCCATCGCCTACGGGCAGCAGCGGCTGGTCGAGATCGCGATCGCGGTGGCGCTGCGGCCGAAGGTGCTGCTGCTGGACGAGCCGGCCGCGGGCGTCTCGCGGGCCGAGCAGCCCCGCATCGTGGCGGCGCTCGCGGCGCTGCCGCCCGACATCGCCGTCCTCATGATCGAGCACGACATGGATCTCGTCCTCCGCTTAGCCCGGCGCGTCGTGGTGCTGGCGGCGGGCGCGCTCGTCTTCGACGGGTCGCCCGAGGCGGTCGTGTCCGACCCGGGCGTCCGGGCGGCCTATCTCGGATCCTACGGCACATGAGCGCCGCCTCGCTCGAGATCGTGGGCCTGACGGCCGGCTGGGGACCGACGCGCGTCGTCGAGGACCTGTCGCTCGCCGTGCCGGCCGGCGGCCGGCTGACGCTGCTCGGCCGCAACGGCGTCGGCAAGTCGACGCTGCTCGCGTCCCTGATGGGGCTCGCGACCCGCCATGCCGGCCGCATCCTGGTGGACGGCCGGGACGTCGCGGCCCTGCCGGTCGCGGCGCGGGCCCGGCAGGGGCTCGGCATCGTGCCGCAGACGCGCGACGTGTTCCGCTCGCTCTCGGTCGAGGAGAACCTCGTCGCCGGCCTGAAGGACCGCGGCCGCGACGCGCTCGGCGAGGCCTACGGCCTGTTCCCGCGGCTCGGCGAGCGTCGGCGGCAGGCGGCGGGGCTGCTCTCGGGCGGGGAGCAGCAGATGCTGTCCACGGCCCGCACCATCCTCGGGCAGCCGCGGATCCTCCTCCTCGACGAGCCGCTCGAGGGCCTGGCGCCCGTCGTCTGCGACGAGCTGATGGCGGCGCTCCACGCCCTCGCGGGCGCGGGCGGCATGACCGTGATCCTCGTCGAGCAGCAGATCGAGCGCGCCATGGACTTCGCGCCCCGCACGATCGTCATGGACCGCGGCCAGATCGTCTGGACGGGCGAGACGGCGGCGCTCCGCTCGGACGCCGCCGCGATCGAGCGCCATCTCGGCGTCGGCGTGCATTGAGGGGCGGGGGCCGCCCGGGCCCCCTTCAGGCCGCGCTGCTCTCGCGCTTGGAGCGGGCGACGATCTGGGTCGGGTCGACGAAGCGCAGCGCGACCAGCAGCCAGGCGAGCGTGACGGCCATGTAGACGACCGCCATGGCGTCGATGGACTGGCCGGCCCGCACGCCGGAGGCGAAGACCGCGTAGTAGAGCGCGACGATCAGGGTCTGGCTGGTCGGGCCGGCCGTCAGGAAGGTCAGCTCGAACATGGCGATGGTGCGCACCAGCACGAGCAGGGTCGCGGCGAGGATCCCCGGCAGGAGCAGCGGCAGGAGCACCCGGACGAAGAGCTGCGTCGTGGAGGCGCCGAAGACCCGGGCGGCGGATTCGATGCGCGGGTCGATCTGCTCGATGAAGGGGATCATGACGAGCACGACGAAGGGGATCGACGGCACGAGGTTCGCGAGCACGACGCCCCAGAACGTGCCGCCGAGCCCGGCCTGGTAGAGCACCGTCGCCATGGGGATGCCGTAGGTCACGGGCGGGACCAGCAGGGGCAGCAGGAACACGAGGAGCACGAGCGACCGGCCCGGGAAGCTCCGGCGCGCGAGCGCGTAGGCGGCCGCGACGCCGAGCGCGCCCGAGATCGCCACCACCGTGAACACGACCTGGAAGGTCACGACGAGGATGTCGCCGAGCTGGAACTCCTCCCAGGCGGAGCCGTACCAGCGGGTCGTGAGCCCGAGCGGCAGCCAGGTGCCGAGCCAGCGCGTCGCGACCGAGTTCAGCACCACCGTCGCGATCATGGCGAGGAGGTTCAGGCAGAACAGGAGCGTCACGCCCCAGACGGCGATGCGCCAGAGGCGGGCGCCGGGGCCGGTGTCGCGGATCATCCCTTCGTGCCCCCGACCGGGCCCCGGTAGACGAGCGCCCGCAGGCCCAGCACGGCCGCCACGATCGCGAGCTGCACGGCGCCCATGATCATGGCGATGGCCGAGGCCATGGCGTAATCGTACTCCTCGAAGGCCGCCTGGTAGGCCGCGATCGAGATGACGCGGGTCGCGCCCGCCGGCGCCCCCAGCAGCACGGCGGACGGGAAGACCGCGAAGGCCTGCACGAAGGACAGGCAGAACGTGATCGCGAGCCCCGGCAGGATCAGGGGCAGCACCACGGACGTGAAGCGGCGCCGGGCGCCCGCGCCGTGGACGGCCGCCGCCTGTTCGAGCGCCGGGTCGATCCCCGTCACGTAGGAGAGCGTGAGGAGGAACGTGAACGGGAAGCCCGTGATGAGCAGCGAGGCGAACACGCCCCAGTAGTTGTTGGTGAGCTTGAGCGGCGTCGCGATCACGCCCAGCCAGACGAGCGTGCGGTTGAACCAGCCCTGCGGCCCGAGATAGTTCAGCAGGCCCTCGGCCACGAGCACGGTGCCGAGCGTGACGGGCAGGACGAGGATCGTCGTGAGCAGCCGCTGCCGCCGCATCAGGCGCACCCGCATGGCGATCGGCACGGCCAGGACGAGGTTCAGGATCGTGACCGGCACGGCGAGCCGGAGCGTGGTCGCGATCGTGTCGTACAGGAACGGATCGCCGAAGAACTTCGCGTAATTGGCGAAGAGGCCGCCGACCTTCGGCTCGAAGGACAGGATCAGCCCGTAGACGAAGGGGTAGAGGAAGAGCGCCAGGACGGCGGCCACGGCCGGCAGGCAGAGGAGCGTCGTCGCGTCGATGCCGCGGGCCGCGAGCCGCATGCGCAAGGGCGGCAGGTCGGCGAGCCCGGCCGCGGCCGCGACGCCGTCGAGGGGCGCGGAACTCACGGGCGCGACCTCCACGATCTCCACCGGCGCGACGCGTCTCCCTGCCCGGAGGGGAGGGCCGAGCCGGGCCGCAGGCCCGCCCGGGGTGGGGTCGCGCGCCATCCGGAGAGCGCGTGGCCCCCTCCGTCAGCCGCTTCGCGGCCGCCACCTCCCCGTCCGGGGGAGGACGGGGCGCGGGCGCCGCTCACGTCGGCGCGTCCGCGAAGACGAGCGTGCGGTCGGGCACGGCCGAGAGCTGCACGGTCTCGCCCCGGCCGACCGGCCGGTCCGACCGGAAGTAGAGCTCCGCCCCGTCCGGGCCCGTCGCCGTGCCGAAGAAGGCGCGGCCGCGGTACTCGATCGCCGAGACGGTCGCGGGCAGCCCGGCGGCCTCGCCCGCGACGAGGTCCTCCGGCCGGATGGCCACGATCGCGCCCGCGCCGGCCGCCACCGGCTCGCGCACGAGGCCCGCGAGCCGCGCGCCCGCGACCTCGA
>JAEUAC010000298.1 GCA_019695455.1 Methylorubrum extorquens
AATCGAAGGACGGGAACCAGACGCATCCGATCTGGCCTGCCGCCGTTTCGACCGTCATGTGCGGCCCCCCGGAGCGGAGCGTGACGACGTCACCGGGCTTGAAGGCTGTGTCCGACATGGTGCGCTGTCCTGGCTGGCGGGGTTCGCCGCCGACCATTGGCCCGGCCACCCTCCGGTGCAAGCGCAAGGGTCCCGGGCCTCGATCGGGCCTTCCCCCCGCCGGACGGTCGCCGCGAGCGTCGGGCGGCGTCGCCCTGGCGCGGAGCATCGGCTACGACACCCTCGGAACGGTCGGAGGCGACGGGCATGGCGGAGACGAATGGCGGCGGATCGGAGACGGCGTCGATCGACGCCCTGCTGTCGCGCCGCCACAGCTGTCGCGGCTTCCTGCCGGAGGCCGTGCCGATGGCCACGATCGAGGCCATCCTGGCCATCGCCCAGAAGACGCCGTCCTGGTGCAACGCGCAGCCCTGGCGGCTCGTCGTGACCACGGGCGGCGCGACGGACCGCTTCAGGGAGGCGCTGGCCGCGAGCCTCGCGACCGGGCAGGTCGCGAGCGACATCCCCTTCCCGACCGAGTATGTCGGCGCGGCCCTGGCGCGCCGCCGCGAATGCGGCTTCGCGCTCTATGCGAGCGTCGGCGTCGCCAGGGGCGACCGCGCGGCGGCCGAGCGGCAGGCGAACGAGAACTTCCGCCTGTTCGGCGCACCGCACGTGGCCATCATCTGCACGGACGCGACGCTCGGTCCCTACAGCCTCGTCGATTGCGGAGCCTACGTGATGAGCTTCCTGCTCGCCGCGACCAGCCTCGGCGTCGCGACCGTGCCGCAGGCCGCCCTCGCGCTCCATTCCGGCGCGATCCGCAGCCACTTCGCCCTCGACGACGGCCTCCAGGTCGTCTGCGGCATCGCCTTCGGCTTCGCGGACGCGGCTCACCCCGCGAACGCGTTCCGCACGAGCCGCGCCCCCATGGACGAGGTCGTCACGATCGTCGGCTAGACCTGCCGTCGGCCGGTGCCGGACACCGGCGCCGCGCGCATGCGGAAGCAGCGGAACGGTCAAGAACGGCCGACGATGGACAGTGCTGCGCCGCCGGCGCAGCCGGCGGAAAAGTGCCGGTCCAGTCCACCTCCCGACATGGGCCGATCGCCCGGCATCGTCGGTCTTCGATACACTGACCCTTAACTGCATCCGGTGCCAGCGTGGTCGCATCCGGACGCCTGCGAGTTGTCGTCGGGACAAGCAGGAGGCTACGTCGTGCTGACATCGAACGGCTGCGCAGACTCGCCGCGACTGGACGCGCTCGAACGCTACGACATCCTCGACACGGCGCACGAGGTGCAGTTCGACGACGTCACGCGCCTCGTCCAGACGATCTTCGACGTTCCGATGTCCACCATCACGTTCGTCGACGGACACCGGCAATGGTTCAAGTCGCGCCAGGGCCTGGCGATGGACCAGACCGACCGCGGCCCCGCCTTCTGCACCCTGGCCCTGAGGGAGACGGCGCCGCTCGTCGTCGAGGACACGCTGCTCGACCCGCGCTTCGCGTCGAACCCGCTCGTTCTCGGCGAGCCCCATCTGCGCTTCTATGCCGGGGCGCAGATCCGGACGCCGGACGGCGTTCCGATCGGCACCGTCTGCGCCATGGACCGCAAGCCCCGTCGCTTCGACGACCGGGACCGGGCGGTGCTGGTCGGACTGGCCGGCCTGGTCGCGCAACAGCTCGAGCTGCGTCTGCAGGCCGCCTCCGATCCGCTCACGGGCGCCCTCACCCGGGCGGCCTTCCGCGAGGAGGCCAATCGGCAGATCGGGCTCGGCATCCGGCACCGCCACGCCGTCAGCTGCATCGCGATCGACCTGGACCACTTCAAGACGATCAACGACACGTTCGGCCACGGCGTGGGCGATCAGGTGCTGGTCGACACGATCGCCGCGTGTCGCTCCAGGCTACGCCTGTCCGACGTCCTGGCGAGCACGGGCGGCGAGGAATTCGTCGTGGTGCTGCCGCATACGGGCAACGCGTCCGCCCTCGCCGTGGCCGAGAAGCTTCGTTCGGCCATCCAGGAGCAGGTGAAGGTCGCGGACCACCCGGACGCCGCGCCGATCACGGCGAGCTTCGGCGTCGCGTCGCTCGGCCGGGACGCCAAGGACCTCGAGACCCTGCTGGCCCAGGCCGATCATGCCCTCTACGCCGCGAAGGCGCAGGGCCGGAACCGGGTCTGCGGCTGGGAGCCGGCCGTCGACGCGGCCTCGACGATCCGCCGCCGCGTCCTCAAGGCCGGACGGATCGCCTTCAACGGAGGGCGGTCCAGCATCGACTGCACCATCCGCTCGCTGTCGGCCTCGGAGGCGGGCTTCGACGTGATCAGCTCCGCCGGGGTCCCCGACCGGTTCAAGCTGCAGGTGGGAGACGGCAGCCTGTCTCGCCTGTGCCACGTCATCTCGAAGCGGAACACCCACATCGAGGTCCGCTTCGAGTAGCGCACTGAGCGCTCGCCGCGCGGCCGGCCGGGGCGGCTCGACGCGCTTCGATCGACCCTCACACAGAGGCTGGAGGGCGAGCACCCGAATGCGGCCAGGCAGACGTTCCAGGGATGGCTGGGCGCCGGAGGCGCCCTGGTCGGCCGAGAGCTGGTCCTGCCCCCGGGACGCGCTCGCCATCGGCCGATGATCCGCACGGTCGCCGGACGGTCCGGCGCGGACGAGCCGAGCGGGCCGATCTGCGTTATGTCGGCGCCCGGGCGGGCGGCACGGTCGGCGGCCGACCTGGCAGCGGATCGGCGAGGACAGCGGCATGTTGATCGGCGAGATGGCCCGCCGGACCGGCGTCAAGGTGCCGACGATCCGGTACTACGAGGGGATCGGGCTCCTTCCCGCCCCGGACCGGACGGAGGGCGGCCAGAGGAGCTACGAGCTCTCCCACCTGCGCCGGCTCGGCTTCATCCGGCACGCGCGGGAGCTCGGCTTCGAGATCGACGCCATCCGCCAGCTGCTCGATCTCGACGCCCATCCGGAGAGGCCCTGCGACGAGGCGGACGCGATCGCCCGCCACCACCTCGGGGAGGTCGACCGCCGCATCGCCAAGCTGGTCGCGCTCCGGTCCGAGCTGTCGCGCATGGTCGAGGCGGGCCGCCACGGCACGAGCGGCGAATGCCGGGTCATCCAGGTCATCGCCGACCACGCCCTCTGCGAGGCCGACCGGCACTGACCACGCGCGGCGACGGCCACGGACGGAAGCGTCGGCCGCCGCGGCGGCGCACCGCCCTCCCCGATCCCGTCGGGCGAGGCCGTCACAGGCGGACGCGCAGCAGCCGCAACGCGTTCGCCGTGACCAGGACGGTCGCGCCCGTGTCGGCCAGGATGGCGGGCCACAGGCCCGTGACGCCGATCACGGTGGTGACGAGGAACACCGCCTTCAGGCCGAGCGCCACGGCGATGTTCGCCTTGATGGTCGTCATGGTGCGGCGGGACAGGTCGATCATCCGGGCGACGTCCGCGACGCGGCCGTGCAGGATCGCGGCATCAGCCGTCTCCAGCGCCACGTCGGTGCCGCCGCCCATCGCGATCCCGACATCCGCCGCCGCGAGCGCCGGGGCGTCGTTGATGCCGTCGCCCACCTTGGCGACCCTCTCGCCCGCCACCTGGAGCTCGCGCACGATCCGCTGCTTGTCCTGCGGCAGGAGGTCCGCCCGGGGCTCGATCCCGAGCGAGGCGGCCACCGCCGACGCCGTGCGGGCATTGTCGCCCGTCAGCATGAGCGCCTTCACGCCCAGGCGCCCGAGCGCCTCCAGGCCGGCCTTGGCATCGGGCCGCGGCTCGTCCCGCATGGCGATCAGGCCGGCGACGTCGGGGCCGACGACGAGCACGGACACGGTCTTGCCCTCGTCGGTCAGCGCGCCGATGCGAGCGTCGACCTCCGCCGGGACCGCGACGCGCTCCCGCGCCGCCGCGGCCGAGCCGAGGAAGACCTCCGCGCCGCCGACCCGCCCCGTGACGCCCTTGCCGCCGAGCGCCTTGCCGTCCGCGACCGGCGACACCGCGACGTCCGCGGCCGCGGCCCTGTCGAGGACGGCCTTGGCGAGCGGATGCGACGAGCCCGACTCGAGCGCCGCGGCCAGCGACAGGACGTCCCGCTCCGGGCGTCCGAGCGGCACGACGTCCGTCACCACGGGCCGTCCCTGCGTGAGGGTGCCCGTCTTGTCGAAGGCGACGGTCGTGATCCGCCCAAGCGATTCGAGGACGATGCCGCCCTTCAGGAGCAGGCCGCGGCGCGCCCCGGCCGAGAGGCCGGCCGCGATGGCGGCGGGCGTGGCGATCACGAGGGCGCAGGGGCAGCCTATCAGCAGGATCGCGAGCCCCTTGTAGATCCAGGCGTCCCAGCCCGCCCCGGCGAGGAGCGGCGGCCCGACCGCGACCAGCGCGGCCACGACGACCACGCCCGGTGTGTACCAGCGCGAGAACCGGCTGATGAAGCGTTCGGTCGGCGCCTTCGCCTCCTGCGCCTCCTCGACGAGGCGCACCACGCGCGCCACCGTGTTGTCCCTGGCGGCCGCCGTCACCTCGATCCGGAGCGCGCCGTCGGCGTTCACCGTGCCGGCATAGACCGGATCGCCCGCGCCCTTGCGCTTGGGCACGCTCTCCCCCGTGACGGGAGCCTCGTCGACCGCGCTCTCGCCGTCGATCACGGTGCCGTCGGCCGGCACGCGGTCGCCCGGGCGGACGAGCACGACCTGCCCCACCGCCAGGCGCTCGGCCGCGACCTCCTCCGTGCGTCCGTCCCGCTCGAGGAGGGCCGTCTTCGGCACGAGCGCGGTCAGGCCCTGGATCGAGGACCGGGCGCGCCCGGCCGCGACGCCCTCGAGGAGTTCGCCCACGAGGAAGAGGAAGACGACCGTCGCGGCCTCCTCCGTCGCGCCGATCAGCACCGCCCCGACGGCCGCGATCGTCATCAGCGTCTCGATGCTGAACGGCGTCCCGTACCGCATCGCGACGGCCGCCCGGCGGGCGATCGGGACGAGGCCGACCGCCATGGCGGCGAGCAACGCCCAGCGATCCAGGGCGGGCGCTGCCCGCCCGACCAGATAGGCGAGGACGAGGGCCGCGCCGCACGCGAGCGTGAGCCGGGCCTTCGGATCCCTCCACCACGGCCCGTCGAAGGGGGCGCCGTGATCGTGGCCGTGGGAATCTCCGGCGCCGTGGCCGCCGGCGTCGTGGTCGTGCCCGTGGCAGCCCGCGTCGTGCGGTCCGTGCCCGTCCTCCGCGTCGTGCGCGCCCGCGCCGGCCTCCCCGCGGCGGCGGGCCCGGTAGCCGACCGCCTCCACGGCGCGCTCGATCTCCATCGGGGTCGTCGAGGGGGAATGGCGCACGGTCATGGTGCCGGCCGTGGCCGACACGCCGACCTCCGCGACGCCGGGCAGGCGTCCCACGGCGGTCTCGACCTTGGTCGCGCAGGCGGCGCAATCCATGCCGCCGACGCCGAAGCGCGTGCGGACCAGCGCCTCCGTGTCGCCGAACTCCGCTTCGACCGAATCCGTCATGGTGGATCTCCTTTGGCCGGTCATCGCACCTCTAGTCGCTAGAGACGCAAGCGGCCGGGTTTGAGGGCGTCCGCGAAGGCGGCGAGGGCGCCGCGTCGGTCATCCGGCCGCGACTGGGTGGGGATCGGCGCGTCCCGGCCCGCTCCGGTCCTCGCCGGCCGGGCGAGGC
>JAEUAC010000338.1 GCA_019695455.1 Methylorubrum extorquens
GCGGAGGCGCAGATGAAGGTGCCCTGCACGATGAGCGGCGCGACCGTGTTCGGCAGGATGTGGCGGACCATCAAAGCGGGCACGCGCGTGCCCGCCATGATGGCCGCCTCCACGTAGGGCTCCTCGCGGACCGAGAGAACGATCGACCGCACGAGCCTGACGACGCGCGGAATTTCGGGCACCACGATCGCCACGATGACGGCCCCGAGCCCGGCCCGGAACAGCGACACGACCGCGATGGCGAGCAGGATCGCCGGAATGGCCATGAGGCCGTCCATCAGCCGCATGACGATCCCGTCGAGCCAGCGCACGTAGCCGGCGAGCAGCCCGAGGACGAGGCCGATGGTGATCGAGATGGCCGAGACCGACACGCCAATCAGCAGCGAGACACGGGCGCCGTACACGACGCGGCTGTAGACGTCGCGCCCGACCGTGTCCGTGCCGAGGCGGTAGGTGAACGGGACCGACGTGCCGTCGTCGAGCCGGATGGCGCGCTCGGCGCCCGGCAGGCGGTTCCGGAAGGAGGGATTGATCGCCGAAGGATCGATCGTGCCGAGCCAGGGCGCCAGAAGGCCGACGACGATGAGAACGAGGAGGATGCCCCCGCCGATCAGGACGCTCGGATTGCGCATGAGGCGGCGCAACGCCGTGCGCGACGGGGGCGCGGCCCCGGCCGCCGTCGGGCCGGCGCCCGTGAGGATCGCGGGCTCGGCACTCAATAGCGGATCCTCGGGTCGAAGAGCGTGTAGGCGAGGTCCACGGCGAGGTTGATGCCGATGTAGACGACGGAGAAGAGGAGGATGACGGCCTGGATGGTCGGGTAGTCCCGCGCCAGCACGGCATCCACCGTCAGACGCCCGAGGCCCGGGATGGAGAACACGCTCTCCGTCACGACCACGCCCCCGATCAGCAGCGCGACGCCGATTCCGATGACGGTGACGATCGGCACGGCCGCGTTCTTCAGCGCGTGGCGGAACAGGATGATGCGCTCCACCTGGCCCTTCGCCCGCGCCGTGCGGATGTAGTCCTCGCCCAGCACCTCGAGCACGGAGGCGCGCGTCATGCGGGCGATCAGGGCGATGTAGACGACCGACAGGGTCACGGACGGCAGGATCAGCCGCTGGATGAAGCCGCCGAACCCGCCGGAGAGGGGCTGGTAGCCCTGCACGGGCACCCAGTTCAGCGTGATCGCGAACACGTAGATGAGCGCGTAGCCGATCACGAAGACCGGGACCGAGAAGCCCAGCACCTAGAAGCCCATCACGACGCGATCGATCCACGATCCGTGCCGGTAGGCGGCGAGCACGCCGAGCGGCACCGCGACCGAGATCGCGATGACCATGGTGGCGAGCGCGAGGGAGAGGGTCGGCTCGATCCGGCCGAGGATCAGCTCCGCCACGCTCTTCTTGAAGAAGAAGCTCTCGCCGAAATTGCCGGACAGGAGGTTCTTCGCCCAGATCCAGAACTGCGTGACGAGCGGCAGGTCGAGGCCGAGCCGCGAGCGGATCAGCGCGATCTGGTCCGTCGAGGCGTTGTCGCCCGCGATCACGGCCGCCGGATCGCCCGGCGTCAGCCTCAGCATCAGGAAGACGAGCACGGCGACGATGATGACGACCGGCACGGTCGACAGAAGGCGGCGCAGGAGAAAGGAGGCCATGGGGTCAGATCGTCATGTCGTTCGAAGGCTGGTCGCAGCTCCGTGCGCGGATCCGTCTCCCCTGGCGGGAGAAGGAGCCCCTCGCCGCGGCGAGGGTCGGATGCGGGCGGTCCGCCGAGCCGCATCCACGACCGTCACGGCGTCGTCGCGCCACCGTCTCCCGCGAGGGGAGACGGTGAGGTCGCGGACGTCGCCGCCGTCACTTCTTCTCGATGTTCCAGAAGACCGGGGCCGCCGCCGTGAGGATGCCCGAGACCTTGCCGGTCGTCGCCACCGGAACGTAGTACTGGCCGAGATGGATGTGCGTGACCTCCTCGCGCTGCCGCTTCTGCACGGCCTCGACGATCGCCTTCTGCTTGGCCGGATCCGTCTCGCGGGCGAAGTCGTCGCGCAGCTTCTCCATCTCGGCGTCGCAGGGCCAGCCGAAGGCGGCCTTGTCGCAGGACGCGTTGATGAACCCCGACATGACGGGGTTCAGGATGTCGGCCGAGACCCAGGCCGTCTGCATCAGGTTCCAGCCACCCTCCGCGACCGGCACCTTGCGGACCCGGCGCGCCACGACCGTCTGCCAATCCGAGGATTGCATGTCGACCTTGAAGCCGCCCTTCTCGAGCAGTTGCTTCGCGACGGGGCCGAGATTGGTCAGCGTCTGCAGGTCGGTCGATTGCAGGAGCACGACGGGCGTGCCGTCGTAACCGGCCTCCTTGAGCAGGGACTTCGACTTCTCGAAGTTGGATTCGAGCAGCCCCTCCATGCCGGCCTCGCTCGCGTACGGGGTGCCGCACACGAAGATGGCCTTGCAGACCTTGTAATAGTCCGGATTCCCGATCGTCGCGTCGAGGAAATCCTTCTGGTTCAGGGCATAGAAGAGAGCCTGACGGGCCTTGGGATTGTTGAACGGCGGCAGGAGGTGGTTCGGCCGCATCGTGTATTGCAGGCCGAGAGGATTGTAGTCGAAGAGCTTGATCGACTTGTCGCTTTTGAGGAGCGGGATCAGGTCGTGCGGCGGCTGCTCGAAATAGTCGATCTCGCCCGCGAGGAGCGCGTTCGCGGCCTGCTGCTGGTCGGCGACCGCGAGCCATTCGACCCGGTCGAGCTTCACGACCTTGCCGCCCGCGAGGCCCGATGGCGGCTCGGCCCGCGGCTTGTACTTGTCGAACTTGACGTAGACGATCTTGTCGCCCGGCTTCCACTCGTCCTGCTTCATGACGAAGGGGCCGGAGCCCGTGAAGTCCGAGATCTGCGTGTTGGGATCCGTGTCCGCGACGCGCTTCGGCATCATGAACGGCACGTTCGACGAGGGCTTGCCGAGCGCGAACAGCACGAGCCCGGTCGGGGTCTTCAGCTTGATCGTGAAGGTCTTGGCGTCCGTGGCCGTGATCGAGTCGACGAAGGACATCACCTTCTGGCCGAGCGGGTCGCGGGCCGACCAGCGCTTGATGGAGGCGATGCAGTCCTCCGTCGTCACGGGCTTGCCGTCGTGCCAGAGGAGGCCGTCGCGCAGGGTGAACGTGTAGGTCAGCTTGTCGGGCGACACCGTGTAGGTGTCGACCATCTGCGGCTTCACCTCGCCCTTCTCGTCGAGCGCGAAGAGCGTGTCGTAGATCATGTAGCCGTGGTTGCGGACGATGTAGGCCGTGGTCCAGATCGGATCCACGATCTTCACGTCCGAATGCATGACGGCCTTCAGGACCGTCTGCGCCATCGCCGCCGGGGCCAGCGTCGCGCCGGCCACCAAGGCGGCGAGCGACGCCGCGAGCTTCAACCTGCCAGCCATTGTGCCACTCCGTGGGGCGCGTCGAGGCGCCCGAACCGTTCCGTCCCGGTCTTCGCCGGGCCTCGCCCCGACAATGCACGTGTCGTGCCGCTTCATGTCAACGGGGCCGGGCGGCATGTCCCGCCCGAGTTGGGGACGCCTTACTCGAGCCGGGCCAGGAGCCCGGCCATGAGACGGCCGCGGCGGGGCAGGCTGTCCACCTCGATGTATTCGCCGAGCGTGTGGTAGCCGCCCCCGAGCACCCCGAGCCCGTCGAGCGAGGGGATGCCGGCCGCGCCGGTGAAGTTCGCGTCCGAGCCGCCGCCGGCGGATTCGTGGGGCAGGTCGAAGCCCATCTCGTGCGCGATGCCGCGGGCGAGCTCGTACAGCCGGAGCGTCCCGGCATCGGGTTCCCAGACGGGGCGGGTGACCCCGCGCCTGACCGAAAAGCGCGTGCCGTCCGGGTTCTCGACCGAGAGCGCCAGCATCCTCTCGACCCCGCGGTCTAGGTCCGGCTGGCGCTTCGCCATGGAGAGCGCCTCGGCCCGGCAGGTCGTCGGCACGCAGTTCACCCACTGGCCGCCGTGGATGACGCCGACGGAGAAGGTGCAATCCTCTCCGGTCATGTCCTCGATGGCGAGGAGCTGGCGCGCCATCGCGTTGACGGCCGAGCGGCCCTCCTTGAGGTGCGCGCCCGCGTGGCTCGGCCGCCCCTGCGCCTCGAGGTCGAAGCGGGCGATGGCGTAGCGGCCCGTGACCACGCCCTCGCCCGGCCGGCCGGGTTCCGGCACCAGCACGTACTTCTGGCGCCGCGCCTCCTCCATGATGATGCCGTCGCGCGTGCCGGGCGAGCCGATCTCCTCGTCCGACGTGAACAGGATCGTCACGGGCAGGGGCGTCGCGATGCCGGCCTTCGCGAGCTGGACCACGGCCTCGAGCGACGCGAAGGCGCCGCCCTTCATGTCGCAGATCCCCGGGCCGTAGCAGCGCCCGCCGTCCTGCCGGAAGGGCAGGGCGGCCAGCGTGCCCACAGGGTGCACGGTGTCGAGATGGGACATGAGGAGGATGCCGGGCTCGCCCGCCCGCGGGTGGGGAAAGCGCGCCCGCACGCAGTCGCCGAGCCCCATCGGGCCGGGGATCCGGTCGACGGTCGCGCCCGCCGCCGCGAGGTCCCGCGCGGCGAGGTCCATCATCCGGTTCATGGCCGGCGTGTCGAAGGTCGGGCTCTCGCATTCGATCCAGGGTCGAAGCCGCGCGAGCATCGCATCGGCATCGAAGGGGAGGGCGTTCGGATTCAAGGGACGGTTCCCGGTGATGGACGAGGGCTAAGGCCGGTCAGGCCGCGAGGCGGTTCTCGACGACCTTCGCGAGCACGCTCGCACCGACCGGCAGGATCTCCTCGCCGAGCACGAAGGCCGGGTTGTGGAGCGGCACCGTGCCGGAATGGCCGATCCAGCAATAGGAGCCGGGCACGGCCCGCAGCATGTCGGCGAAATCCTCAGAGCCCATCATGGGCCGGGGATCGGTGAGGACGTTCGCGTCTCCGACGATGGACCGGGCGGCCTCGGCGAGATGGCCCGCCTCGCTCTCGCCGTTGACGAGGACGTCGAAGATCGAGCGGAACGCGATCTCGACCTCGCAGCCGAAGCTCCGGCCGATGCCCTCGCAGATCTCCCGCATCCGCGTCTGCACGAGCGTGCCGACCTCGGGCGCGAAGAAGCGCACCGTGCCGGCGAGCGTCGCCTCCTCGGGGATGACGTTGTAGGCCGCGCCCGCGTGGATCTGCGTGACGGAGAGCACGGCGGCCTGCAGCGGATGCGTGTTGCGCGACACGATCGTCTGCAGGGCCGAGACGAGCGCGGTCGCCGCGACGATCGGGTCGCGCCCGACCTGCGGCATGGCGCCGTGGCTGCCCGCGCCCGTGATCCGGATGTCGAAGAAGTCGGAGCCGGCCATGGCCTCTCCCGGGAACACGGACACCTGGCCCGGCTCCAGATAGGGCGAGTTGTGCAGCCCGTAGATCTCGTCGCAGGGGAAGCGCTCGAAGAGCCTGTCCGCCAGCATGGCGCGCGCGCCGCCCAGCCCCTCCTCGGCCGGCTGGAACACGAACACGGCCGTGCCGGCGAAGTCGCGGTTCATGGCGAGGTGGCGGGCGGCGCCGAGCAGCATGGTCGTGTGCCCGTCGTGGCCGCAGGCATGCATGGTGCCCGGCTTGCGCGACCGGAAGGGCAGGTTGGTCGTCTCCTCGATCGGCAGGGCGTCCATGTCGGCCCGCAGGCCGATGCGCCGGCCCGGCCCGCGCGTCCCCTCCAGGATGCCGACCACGCCCGTGCCGCCGATGTTCTCGTGGACGTCGATGTTCCAGGCCGCGAGGCGGTCCGCGACGATGCGCGAGGTGCGCACCTCCTCGAACCCGATCTCGGGATTGGCGTGCAGGTCGCGCCGGATGGCGACGAGGTCGTCCGTGAAGGCCGCGATGGTGTCGAGGACGGGCATGGTGGGCTCCTTCGGGCCGATCGCGGCCGGGCGTCGTCAGGGGGCGAAGATCGGCCCGAGCGGTGCCGTGCGGATCCCCGGGCGCAGGCGCGTCCAGGGCAGCGAGGCCGGGCTGACCGGCATGGGTCCGGGCGCCGCGCAGACGAGGATCGTCTCGGCGATCGGCTCGAAATCGGCCCGGAAATGGACGGAGGACTTGTTGACGAGGATCGCCTGCTCCTCGGGCACGATGCCGACCTGGCGGTACATGGCCCGGTCCGCCATCTGCGCCTTGCGCGAGCCGACCACGATGCGCACGCCGCCGATGCGGAGCGCCGCGCAGGGGCCGAGCTTCATGCGGGCGCCGCCGTAGAAGGGGCCGGGCGCGACGAAGGAGCCGTCCGACACGGCCTCGACCAGGAACTCGCCCTCGAGCGGCCGGTCGCCCGGGATGCCGGACCGGGCGCCGAGCGCCAGCCGGATCGTCACGCCGATCCCGGCGGCGTGGGCCGCGGCGGCCGCGGCGGGATCGACGATCACGCCGATCGCGGCCCGTTCCGCGCGGTTCTCGACGAGGGCGCGCGCCATGCCCATCGTGTCCGAATCGCCGCCGGCGCCCGGATTGTCCTGCGTGTCGGAGATGACGACGGGCCTCGACGCATCCCGGGCGATGGCCATCGCCTCCCGGACCCCCTCGTCCGGCCCGAGGACCCGGCCCGCGAAGGCTGGCTCGCTCTCGGCGACAAGGGCGGCGAGCGCGTCCGCGGCCCGGTCCGCGGCCCGCTGGTCGCGTCCGTAGGCGAGGATGGTGGCGCCGCAATCCGGGAAATCGGCGGCCGGGAAGCCCGGCAGGAAGGAGACCGACGCGACGTCCCCGCCCTCCAGGGCCGCGAGCCGGCCGTAGATCGTCCGGCAGGGTTCCATGGCCGTCGCCTGCCAGGCGATCGGGATCAGGTAGTCGCCGCGCCGGAAGGCCTTGGCGTCCCGCTCCGGCCGTCCGAGCAGGGTCGCCAGATAGGCGGCGGCCCGGCGCCCGGTCTCGGCCATGTCGACATGCGGATAGGTCCGGTAGGCGACGAGCGCGTCCGCGCTGTCGACCATGAGGTCGGTGACGTTGCCGTGCAGGTCCAGGCTCGAGACGACCGGGATCCCCGGCCCGACCGCCTCGCGGACGCGCCGCAGGATCTCGCCCTCGCCGTCGTCCAGGTGGTCGCAGACCATCGCGCCGTGCAGGTCGAGATAGACGCCGTCGACCGGCAGCGCCGCCGCGATGCGGGCCACGAGATCGCCCGCGATCGCCTCGAACGCGGGCTCGGTCACGTGGGCGGACGGGCTCGCGGCGGCCCAGAGCGTCGGGACGAGGTCCCATCCGGCCGCGCGACCCGCCTCGACGAAGCCCGACGCCCCGACGTTGACGGTGTGGATCGCCGCGAAGACGGCCTCGCCGCGGGCGAGCGTCGGCCAGCCCCCGCCCTGCTCGAAGGCCTCCAGCCCGGCCTTCGACGGCGCGAAGGTGTTGGTCTCGTGCAGGAAGCCGCCGAAGGCGACGCGGAACGTCTGTGACATGCCCGCAAGACATGCATGGCGCGGGCCGTCCTGCCAAGCTCGTCCGGCGGAGGCCGGGCGGGACCGGGACGGGGGCGCTGCCCTTTCCGGCGAGGTCTGGTAGGATCCCGCATGCTCGCATTCGACAAGGACGACCTCACGATCCTCGGCGAGACGCCGTTCGTCGCCGAGATGCCGGCGCATCGTCTCGACGACGACACCACTCCCATCCGCCGCTTCTACGTCCGCAACAACGGCCTCGTGCCGCCTCCCTGCGCCGACCCGGAGGCCTGGACCCTGGTCGTGGACGGGGAGGTCGAACGGCCGCTCGCGCTGACGCTCGCCGAGCTGAAGCGCGACTTCCGGCCGAGAACCTTCCGCATGGTGCTGGAATGCGGCGGCAACGGCCGTGCGTTCTTCCAGCCGCCGACGCGCGGCAACGCCTGGACGCAGGGCGGCGTCGGCTGCGCCGAGTGGACCGGCGTTCCGCTCGCCGACGTCCTGGCGGCCGCGCGCCCGACGGGGGCGGCGCGGCACACCGCCCATCACGGCGCCGACCTGCCGGTTCCGGGACATCCGGCGCCGGAGCCGCTGTCGCGCGGCATGCCCATCGCGAAGGCGCTCGAGCCGCATACGCTCGTCG
This sequence comes from Methylorubrum extorquens, assembly GCA_019695455.1. GTDB lineage: Bacteria > Pseudomonadota > Alphaproteobacteria > Rhizobiales > Beijerinckiaceae > Enterovirga > Enterovirga extorquens_A. The sequence goes on from JAEUAC010000338.1 coordinate 8,077, forward strand.
CCTACGCCATGAACGGCGAGGCGCTGCCCGCCGTCCACGGCGGGCCGCTGCGGCTGGTCGTCGGCGGCTGGCCGGGCTCGCTCTCGCAGAAATGGCTGACCCGGATCGCGCTGCGCGACCGGGAGCACGACGGGCCGGGCATGACGGGCACGGCCTATCGGGTGCCGCGGCGGCCCATGGTGCCCGGCGCCGAGCCGGACCTCGCCGATTTCCGCATCATCGAATCCATGCCCGTCCGCTCGATCGTGACGACGCCGGCGGATGGCGCGCGCCTTCCGGCCGGGACGCGCGCCGTCTCGGTGCGGGGTGCCGCCTGGGCCGGCGATCTCGAGGTGGACCGCGTCGACGTGACGGCGGACGGCGGCGCGACCTGGGTCGCGGCGGAGCTGCAGCCCGCCCGCAACCGCTACGATTGGCGCCGCTTCGCGGCGACGCTCCGTCTCCCGTCCGACGGCTACCACCGCATCATGGCCCGGGCGACGGATTCGGAGGGGCGCGCCCAGCCCAGCGTCCCGGTCGGCTGGAACCCGCAAGGATACGGCTGCAACGTCATGCACGGGATCGCCGTCGTGGTCGGCTGACGGGACCGCCGCGGAGACGGCTTCTCAAACCCGGAACGAAACGTTACAACATAACGATTCGTCAGGTCGGGACCGCTCCGTTGCACTCTCTCCAGTCTCTCCCCGTCACGGTCCTGTCCGGCTTCCTCGGGGCCGGCAAGACCACGCTCCTCAACCACGTCCTCAACAATCGCGAGGGTCGCCGGGTCGCCGTGATCGTCAACGACATGTCGGAGGTGAACATCGATGCCGATCTCGTCCGCGCCGGCGGGTCCGACCTGTCCCGGACGGAAGAAAAGCTGGTCGAGATGACGAACGGCTGCATCTGCTGCACGCTTCGGGACGACCTCCTGGCCGAGGTGCGGCGGCTCGCCGAGGACGGACGGTTCGACTATCTCCTGATCGAGAGCACCGGCATCGCCGAGCCGCTGCCGGTCGCGGCGACCTTCGAGTTCCGCGACGCCGACGGGCGCAGCCTGTCGGACGTGGCCCGGCTCGACACCATGGTCACCGTCGTCGACGCCCTGAACCTCACCCGCGACTATGGCAGCCGCGACTTCCTGAGGGATCGGGGCGAGGTGGCGGGCGAGGGCGACGAGCGCAGCCTCGTCGACCTCCTGGTCGACCAGATCGAGTTCGCCGACGTGATCGTGCTAAACAAGGCGACGGATGCGGGGCCGGACCGCGTGGCCCTCGCCTGCGCCATCATCCGCAGCCTCAATCCCGACGCCCGGATCGTCGAGGCCGATCACGGCCGCGTGCCGCTGGACGCCGTGCTGGAGACCGGGCTGTTCGACTTCGAGCGGGCGCACGAACACCCGACCTGGTACAAGGAACTGCACGGCTTCGCGGACCATCGGGCCGAGACGGAGGAATACGGGGTGTCGTCCTTCGTGTACCGGGCGCGCCGGCCGTTCCATCCCGGCCGCTTCGCGGACGTCATCGCGCGCACCTGGCCGGGCCTGATCCGGGCGAAGGGCCATTTCTGGCTCGCGACCCGTGCCGACTGGGTGGGCGAGCTGTCGCTCGCGGGATCCATCTGCCGGACCGGCGGCGCCGGCCATTGGTGGGCCGCGGTCCCGAAGGCGCGCTGGCCGAAGGACCCGGACTGGACGCGGCTCATCCAGCGGCACTGGAGCTCCGTCTGGGGCGACCGGCGCCAGGAACTCGTGTTCATCGGGACCGGGATCGACGAGGCGGGCATCCGGGCCGCGCTCGACGGGTGCCTCCTCGGCTCGGCGACGACGGCCCGCTTCGACCCGACCGCCTACGGACTCCTGCCGGATCCCTTTCCCGCCTGGACGCGCGAGGCGGCCTGATGGCGTTCGCAGGCTGGCTCAGGCGGGCGCCGAAGCCGGACAGGGCCGAGGTCGCGGCCCTGAAGGACGGCCTGCGGGCCCATCTCGCACTCGGGGCCGAGGACGAGATCACGGTGAGCGAGATCGCGTGCCCGGCCTGCGGACCCGACGCGGTCGAGACCGTCGCGCTCGTGATGCGCCGGGGCGAGGGCACGGTCGCGCTGAAGAGCCCTCATCCGCTCCACGACCTCGCATCCCGGCCGGACCTCCTGGCGACCTTCGGACGCGACGAGGCGCTGCACGGGCGCTGAGCCTTCGCGCTTGCCCCCGCGCCCGTGTCCCGGCATGACCCCGGCAACGATCGGGAGGAACAGGGTTTGCGCGATTTCTCGAAGCCGGGCCGCTCGATGGCGGTCGGTGCGGGCGGCATGGCCGCGACCTCCCATCCCCTTTCGACGCTCGCCGCGATCGACGTGCTCCGCGCCGGCGGCAACGCCATGGACGCCGCGCTGGCGGCGGTCGCCATGCAATGCGTCGTCGAGCCGGCCATGACGGGGCATCGGCGGCGATTGCTTCGTGCTCTACTCGAAGGGCGGCGCGGTGCCGACGGCGCTGAACGGCTCCGGCCGCGCTCCGGCCGGCCTCTCGGCGGAGGGACTCGCCGCCGAGGGCGTCGAGGCCATCGGCCCGACCTCGCCGCACGCCGTCACGGTGCCCGGCGCCATCGACGCGTGGTGCCGGCTCGCGGCCTCCCACGGCACGAAGGGGCTGGACGAGCTGTTCGCGCCCGCCATCAAGGCCGCCGAGGAGGGGTTCAAGGTCGCCCCCAAGGTCGCGTTCGACTGGGGCCGCAACGTCGCCAAGCTCGCGGCCGATCCCGATTCCCGGGCCGCGTTCCTCGTCGACGGCCAGGCGCCCGCGACGGGCGACACCGTCCGCCAGCCCGCGCTCGCGGCGACGCTGCGGCGCATCGGCCGCGAGGGACGGTCCGCCTTCTACGAGGGCGCGGTCGCGGCCGAGATCGTGGCCAAGCTGAAGCGGCTGGGCGGCCACCACACGGAGGCGGACTTCGCGGCCCAGGTCTCGGAGGACGTGGAGCCGATCCGCACCCGCTTCCGCGACGTCGACGTCTACGAATGCCCGCCGAACGGGCAGGGCCTGATCGCCCTCATGATGCTCGGCCTCGCCGACCAGGTCACGATGGCGGGCCCGAGCGAGGCCGACCGCATCCACCTCCTCGCCGAGATCACGAAGGCGGCCTACCACGCCCGCGACGGCCACCTCGCGGATCCGCGGCACGGCCCGGTCGACGTCGCGCACTTCCTGTCCGAGAACTGGGCAAGGCGCGTGGCGCCGCACATCGATCCGAAGCGGGCGAAGCCGCTGCCGACCTGGAACGAGGTCGCCCACAAGGACACGGTCTATCTCACGGTGGTCGACCGGGACCGGAACGCCGTCTCCTTCATCAACTCGCTCTTCGCCGGCTTCGGGACGGGCATCCTCGTGCCGGGCTGCGGCGTGATGCTGCACAATCGCGGCTACGCCTTCCGGGCCACGCCCGGGCATCCGAACGCCGTCGCGGGCGGCAAGCGGCCCATGCACACGATCATCCCGGGCATGGTCGTGAAGGACGGCCGGGCCGTGATGCCGTTCGGCGTCATGGGCGGGCATTACCAGGCGACCGGCCATGTCGGCTTCCTGTCGAACGTCTACGACCGGGGGCTGGACATCCAGCAGGCCTGCGACGCCCCGCGCTCCTTCGCGACCGAGGGCCGCCTGCAGCTCGAGCCGACGGTCCCGGACGACGTGCGAGCCGACCTCGAGAGCCGCGGCCACGTGCTCGAGATCGTCGATTCGCCGATCGGCGGATGCCAGGCGATCCTCATCGACCACGAGAGGGGAACGCTCTTCGGCGCCTCCGATGGCCGCAAGGACGGCATGGCGCTCGGGTACTGACCGGAGCGTCGCCGGCCCGACCTTGATTTCGGCCCGGCGAAGCCGCACGGGATCGGCCCATGGCCATCCCGATCTACCCGCATCGCCACCTCCTCGGCATCGAGGGTCTGACGGTGCAGGACATGGAGGCGCTGCTCGACCTCGCCGATCAGGCCGTCGAGGTCTCGCGCCAGGTCGAGAAGAAGAAGACGACGCTCCGGGGCCGCACCCAGATCAACCTCTTCTTCGAGCCGTCCACGCGCACGCAATCCTCCTTCGAGATCGCCGGCAAGCGGCTCGGCGCCGACGTCATGAACATGTCGGTCGCCTCGTCCTCCGTGAAGAAGGGCGAGACGCTGATCGACACGGCCGCGACGCTGAACGCGATGCGGCCGGACATCATCGTCGTGCGCCACCATGCGGCGGGCGCCGTGCACCTCCTCGCCCGCAAGGTCGATTGCTCGGTCGTCAACGCGGGCGACGGCGCCCACGAGCACCCGACCCAGGCGCTGCTCGACGCGCTGACCATCCGCCGCAACCGCGGGCGCATCCAGGGCCTCACGGTGGCCATCTGCGGCGACATCCTGCATTCCCGCGTCGCTCGCTCGAACATCATCCTCCTGCAGGCGCTCGGCGCGCGGGTGCGGGCGGTCGGGCCCTCGACCCTCATGCCGGCCGGCATCGACCGCTTCGGCGTCGAGGTGTTCACGGACATGCGCAAGGGGCTCGCGGGGGCGGACATCGTGATGATGCTCCGGCTGCAGCGCGAGCGCATGAACGGCTCCTTCGTGCCGTCCGTGAAGGAGTACTTCCGCTACTACGGCCTCGACGCCGAGAAGCTGGCGCTGGCGGCGCCCGGCTGCCTCGTCATGCATCCCGGGCCCATGAACCGGGGCGTCGAGATCTCGTCGGAGGTCGCGGACGGGGCCCAATCCCTCATCCGCGAGCAGGTCGAGATGGGCGTCGCCGTCCGCATGGCGATCCTGGAGGCCCTGGCCGGGCACCTGCCGAACGGCTGAGGGCGCGA
>JAEUAC010000324.1 GCA_019695455.1 Methylorubrum extorquens
CGGCGTGCCCGCCCGGCGGAGGGGCGCATGACCATCGACATGGTGACGGAGTTCGACGAGGCGAACTTCGACGAGGCGATCTATCTCGCCACCCAGCCCGACGTGCGGGCCTTCGTGGAGGCCGGCCATCTCAAGTCCGGCCGCCAGCATTTCGACCTCGTCGGCCGGAAGGAGAAGCGCTCCTTCCGCGACGCGAAGGCCGTCCGGCCCGCCCGGGAGGCGAAGATGGCGCGGCTGCGGCCGTTCCTGCGCACGGACATGCCGCATGTGTGGGCGGACGGACGGGCCGACTACCTGACGCCCGCCCTGCGCGCGGAGGCGCGCATCGCCGACACCGACGCGGTCTCGTCCAACGGCTACGACGGCGCTATGATGGAGATCGTCACCGCCCATCCGGACGGATTGATCCTGGATTGCGGCGCCGGCTCGCGTTCGGCCTACCACGGGAACGTCGTCAACTTCGAGATCGTCGCCTATCCGTCGACCGACGTGCTCGGCATCGGCGAGACGCTGCCCTTCGTCGACGGGACCTTCGACGCGGTCTTCTCCGTCGCCGTCCTCGAACACGTGCGCGATCCGTTCCGCTGCGCGGCCGAGATCGCCCGCGTCCTGAAGCCGGGCGGCCAGCTCTATTGCAGCGTGCCGTTCCTTCAGCCGTTCCATGGCTACCCGCACCACTATTTCAACGCGACCCCGCAGGGCATCCGCGCCCTGTTCGAGGACCGGCTCTCCGTGCACTCGGTCGAGGTGCTCGAATCGACCCATCCGGTCTGGGCCCTGTCCTGGATCCTGGGCGCCTGGGAGAAGGCGCTACCGGCGGAGACCCGCCGCGCCTTCCGCGGCATGACGGTCGCGGAGCTCGTCGAAAGCCCCGAGATCCAGGTGGTGCGGGATTACTGCCGGCTGCTGCCACGCGACGCGCAGCTCGAACTCGCCTGCGCGACGGTGCTGCGGGCGACCAAGCCGGCCTAACCGCGCCGAAGAGCCGGCAAGGGGCCGGCAACGGGCCGGCAAGCGGCCGGCCGCTCGGATCAGGCGAGGCGGCCCACCGCCGCACCGGTCGCCCGGACGAGGGAGCGCGGATCGACGGCGAACACCGCGTTCGGGGTGCCGGCGGCCGCCCAGACCTCGGGATAGCCGAGCAGCGCCTCGTCCGCGAAGACCCGCATGGGCGTCGCGTGCCCGAAGGGCGGGATGCCGCCGATGGCGAAGCCCGTCCAGGCCCGCACGGCCTTCGCGTCCGGGCGGATGACGGCCTCGCCGGCGAGAGCCGCGGCCAGCGCGTCGTCCAGGCGGTTCGCGCCCGAGACGAGGAACAGGACGGGAGCGCCGGTCTCGCGCCCGGCGAACACGAGCGACTTGACGATGGCGCCGACCGGGCAGCCGCAGGCCGAGGCGGCCTCCTCGGCGGTGCGGGTCGAGGCCGCATGCCGGCGGATCGCGACGGAGAGCCCCAGGCGCGCGGCCTCGGCCGCGACGCGCCCGGCGGCCTCCGGCAGGTCGGTCACTCCGCCGCCCTGACCCGTCCCCGCGCCCAGGGCTGCCGCCCGAACAGGATCGGGCCGAGCCCCGTGAAGCGGCCGCCGCCGTCGAGCCCCCGCAGCTCCGCGTCGAGCTTCCAGGCTCCCTTCTCGCCGCCGAGGCTGAACAGGTGGTAGCCGGCCCGGTGCGTGAGGGCGCCGCCGCGCGCCGACGCCGAGGGGGCGCCGATGACCGGCACGGTGGAATCCCCGTCCGGCCCGTCGATATAGGCGACCGACCCCACGTGGTTGTGCCCGTGCAGGACGAGATCCGCGCCGGCCCGGGCGATCATCGCCTCGAACTTCGTCGCGTCCGTGAGATTGCGGCCGGCCTGCGCCCCGCCGACATGCGGCGGGTGGTGGACCAGCACCACGCGGAACAGGGCCTCGCTCGCGAGCCCGTTCAGCAGGGCCTCCGCGTGCTTGATCTGGGTGCGGCCGAGCTTGCCGGAGGCGACGAAGGGCGCGGTCGGGATGGCGGACGAGAGCCCGACGATCGCGAGGGGGCCGCGGCGCCGCAGCCAGGGGAAGCGGTGCAGCTGCCGCTCGTCGCCCGCCGCGTAGGGATCGATGGCGGCGAGGAGGCCCGGCAGCGATTTGGGCACGTAGGCGTCGTGGTTGCCGGGCACGAAGCTCACGTGCTCCGGCGTGCCGAGGCCCTCGAGGAACAGGCGCGAGGACGGCCATTCGCTCGCGAGGCCGAGATTGCAGACGTCGCCCGTGCAGATGACATGGTCCGGCGCCTGCTCCCGCAGGTCGGCCACGAGACCCGCGAGCAGGTCCATGTCGTGCGATTCGCCGCGCCCGCGGCGCCAGTTCATGTAGCCCGTGATGCGCTTCCCGACGAGGTGGCGCAGGGCCGGCCGCGGCAGCGGCCCGACATGGGGGTCGGTCAGGTGGGCGAAGCGGAACATCCGGGCGGAGCCTCGGTCGGCCTCGCCGTCAGGTCAAGCACGCCGCCCCGAAGGACGGCGGTCGATCAGTACTGCGCGCCGGCCAGCAGCGTCGACCGGACCTCGTTGTCGCTGAGATCGACGGACGGCGACCACGCGAAGGCGGCGCGGCGGGCGAGGAACGACAGGATGAGCGAGACGAACACGGGGAGATCCTTGGCGGGCCTCCAGGCTGTAGCTCCGCTTCGTCCGCATGAGTCACGGTAAAACGACGCGAGAGCCATGTCGATGCGGCATGGCTCTCGACATCGTTCGGTAACATCTCGGTCGAAGCGGGCGATGTCACTCCGGCTTGCTCACTCCGGCTTGCCGAGACCGGCGGTCGCCCGCTCCACCGCCTCGCGCGACGCCGGCGACGAGCCCGGCCCGCCGAGGCTCGCGTCGCCCAGCCGCTTCGTGGCCTCGGGCGTCTCGGCGGCCGTCGCCTCGTCGTGCCCCTCGCCCGAATGCCCGGAGGCGAGCCGGGCCGTCTCGGCCTCGCCGGACGGATCGCTGTCCAGCGCCTGCCGCAGCCGCGCCGCGTTGCCGACGTCCAGGGGCGAATCCTGGCCCATCATCTGGCCGTTCTCGTCCGCATGGGCGTTGAAGCTCTTCAGGTTCGGCGTGTCCGCGTCCTTCATGGTCGTCTCCCGGTGCGTCTGTGGGTGGGAGAACGGGCCGGGTCCCGGAGGGTTGCGTCGGCCGGGCGCCTCAGCCGATCCCCTCGAACAGCGCGGACGAGATGTAGCGCTCCGCGAACGAGCAGGCGATCGTGACGATGCGCTTGCCCTCCATGCCGGGCCGCGCCGCGAGCTCGAGCGCGACCGCGACGTTGGCGCCCGTCGAGATGCCGCCCGGGATGCCCTCCACCTTGGCGAGGAGCCGGGCCGTCTCGAAGGCGGTCTGGTTCCCCACGGTGACGATCTCGTCGTAGATCGAGGTGTCGAGCACGCCCGGCACGAAGCCCGCCCCGATGCCCTGGATCTTGTGGGGGCCGGGCTGGCCGCCCGAGAGCACCGGCGAATCCTCGGGCTCGACGGCCACGATCCGCACGCCCGGCAGCCGGGACTTCAGCACCTCGCCCACGCCCGTGATCGTCCCGCCCGTGCCGACACCGGCGACGAAGGCGTCGAGCTGGCCCTGGGTGTCGTTCCAGATCTCCTCGGCCGTGGTCTTGCGGTGGATTTCGGGGTTGGCCGGGTTCGAGAATTGCTGCGGCATGATCGAGCCGGGAATCTCGTTCAGAAGTTCCTCGGCCTTGCTGATCGCGCCCTTCATACCCTGCGGGCCGGGGGTGAGGGCCAGTTCCGCGCCGAGGAAAGCCAGCATCTTGCGGCGTTCGAGGGACATGGTCTCGGGCATGACGAGGATCAAGCGGTAGCCGCGTGCCGCCGCTACGAAGGCCAGAGCGATGCCGGTGTTGCCGGAGGTGGGCTCCACCAGCGTGCCGCCCGGCTTCAACTGGCCGGAGGCCTCGAGGGCGTCGATCATGTTGACGCCGATACGATCCTTCACGCTCGCGATCGGGTTGAAGAACTCGAGCTTGAGCAGGATCTCGGCATCGACGCCGCGTTCCTTGGTGATGCGGTTGAGCCGGACCAAGGGTGTATTGCCGATCGTCTCGGT
>JAEUAC010000399.1 GCA_019695455.1 Methylorubrum extorquens
ATCCTCGACCGTCGGCTCGTTGACGTCGATCTTCTGGAAGCGACGCACAAGGGCGCGGTCCTTCTCGAAGTGCTGGCGATATTCCTTGTAGGTCGTCGATCCCATGCAGCGCAGCGTGCCGGACGCAAGGGCCGGTTTCAGCAGGTTCGACGCATCCATCGCCCCGCCCGAGGTGGCGCCCGCGCCGATCACCGTGTGGATCTCGTCGATGAAGAGCACGGCGTTGTCGTGGTTCTCCAGTTCCTTGACCACCTGCTTCAAGCGTTCCTCGAAGTCGCCGCGATAGCGGGTGCCGGCCAGCAACGCGCCCATATCGAGCGAATAGATGGTGGCGTCCTTCAGGACGTCGGGCACTTCGCCGTTGACGATCTTGCGGGCCAGACCTTCGGCGATAGCGGTCTTGCCGACGCCGGGATCGCCCACCAGAAGCGGGTTGTTCTTGGTCCGACGGCACAGGATCTGGATCGAGCGATCGACCTCGGCCTGACGACCGATCAGGGGATCGACCTTCCCCTCGCGCGCCTTCTTGTTCAGGTTGACGCAATAGGTGTCGAGCGCCTCGCCCTTCTTCTTGGGCCGGTTCTCGTCCTCGCCGGCGGGACGCTCGGCCGATTCCTCGTCCGCACCGCGCGGCGGCTTGCCTTCCGCGACGCCCGGACGCTTCGCGATCCCGTGGCTGATGTAGTTGACCGCGTCGTAGCGCGTCATCTCCTGCTCCTGCAGGAAATAGGCGGCATGGCTCTCGCGCTCGGCGAAGATCGCGACGAGCACGTTCGCGCCCGTCACCTCCTCCCGTCCCGAGGATTGCACGTGGATCACGGCGCGCTGGATCACGCGCTGGAAGCCGGCGGTCGGCTTCGAGTCGCCGCGGGCGTCCGTGACGAGGTTGGCGAGCTCGGTGTCGACGTATTCGACGAGGTGCCGCCGCAGCGTGTCGACCTCGACGTTGCAGGCCCGCATGACGGCCGCCGCGTCGCCGTCGTCGATCAGCGACAGCAGCAGGTGCTCGAGGGTCGCGTATTCATGGTGACGCTCGCCCGCGAGGGCCAGAGCGCGATGCAGGGCCTGTTCGAGGCTGCGTGAAAAGCTTGGCAAGAGAGTGCCTCTCCGTTCGGCTCGGGACTATTTCTTTTCCATCACGCACTGGAGCGGATGCTGGTGCTTGCGGGCGAAATCCATCACCTGCGTCACCTTGGTCTCCGCCACCTCGTACGTGAAGATCCCGCATTCGCCGACGCCGTTCTGGTGAACGTGCAGCATGATGCGGGTCGCATCCTCGCTGGACTTGTTGAAAAAGCGCTGCAGGACCAGCACGACGAACTCCATCGGAGTGTAGTCGTCGTTGAGGAGTAGGACGCGGTAGAGATTGGGTCGCTTCGTGCGCGGCTTCGTCTTGGTGATGATCGCCGTGCCCGAGCGGTTGTCGCCGCCGGGACCGTCGGGTCCCGCCGTTGTCGCGCTCAAGTCGGCTCCGCTCCTCAAGTCCATGCCAGCCGATCGCTTCCCGCGCCGCGTGAAAGGAAGACGCGTGGGGCCGTCTGCCCCCGTCGAATCCGTTCCGTCCCGAACCTATGGTCGCCACACCGCCCGCGCCAGTGATTGCGCCGACTGGCCGCATGATCGCGCCTGGACCGGGAGGGCGCAAGGGCCGTCTCGGGCGGCGCGGTCCTCGACCGCCGGGCCGCCCTAACGACGACGCCCGGCCGGGCCGGGCGTCGCAGCCGTCGGCCGGGGGAGACCGGGTCAGGGGGCGCGGGCGGCGGAGGAGACCAGCGTCTCGACGGGGGCGAAGGCCTCCCTGGCCGTATCGGTCGCGAGCGTTCCCACCCGGGAGGCCCTCGCCACGAAGGCCTCGTACGACGTCCGCAGGAACTCGCCCTGCGCCGCGATCGCCGCATCGAGGCTGCGCGCGCCCGTCAGCGCCTCGACCGCCCGCCCGGTCTGCTCGAAGGAGGTCCGGGCGTAGTCCGTCACCTCGAGCGCGGCGGCCCCGGCCCCCTTCGACAGGGCGCCGAACGACGTCAGGGAGGCCTGGACGGCGTCGCGAGCGAAGGCGTGGAGCGTCTCGATCTGCATCATGGCGTGATCCGGCCTTCCGGCGCGGCCCTCTCGGTCGGTGTCCGCCGGCGAAGCCCGGCTCCCGATTTGTGCGATGCAGCATTCATTCGGTCAAGTTCGTTGTGCAGCGCACCATGCGGGTCGGCGTCTTGCGGCGGCACAGAGTCGGGCTCGGCTTAACGGCCTCGTAACCGCGTCCCGTCACGCTGCCTCCATGTCGAAACTGCGTCGCGATCGGTTGGTCGCGGCTCGGGCAGTCACCGGACGTGTTCGGGGGCGGGGTCAATGGTAATGTTGCGTTGCGTGCGGTCCGCCCGCCTTCGTTGGGCGGTCGCGGTGAGTGTGATCGGGGTCGCGGCGAGCCTCGCCACGGCCGGAGAGGCCGAGGCGCGGGGCAAGCGCCAGCACCGGAAGAGCGCGGTCGCGCGGTCCGGCGGCTACGCGCCTCCCTTCGCGGCCTACGTGGTGGACGCGAACACCGGCCGGGCCATGCACGGCGTGTCGGAGAACGAGCTCCGGCACCCGGCCTCCATCACCAAGGTGATGACGCTCTACATGCTGTTCGAGCAGCTCGAGAAGGGCACGATCGCGCTCGACACGGAGCTGAAGGTCTCCTCGCGGGCCGCCGCGATGGCGCCCTCGAAGATCGGCCTGCGGCCGGGCGAGACGATCGAGGTCGAGGACGCCATCAAGGCGCTCGTCACGAAGTCCGCGAACGACGCCGCCTGCACCATCGCCGAGAACCTCGCCGGCACCGAGGACGACTTCGCCGAGCGCATGACCCGCAAGGCGCGCAGCCTCGGCATGTCGCGCACCGTCTTCAAGAACGCCTCCGGCCTGCCGGACGACGAGCAGGTCACGACGGCGCGCGACCTCACCATCCTCGGCCGCGCGATCCAGGAGCGCTTCCCGCGCTACTACCGCTACTTCCAGACCCGCAGCTTCAACTATGCGGGCCGGACCATCGGCAACCACAACCGGCTGATCGGCAAGGTCGAGGGCGTCGACGGGATCAAGACGGGCTTCACCAACAAGTCCGGCTTCAACCTCCTCACGTCCGCCCGCATCAACGGCCGGCACGTGGTCGCCGCCGTCCTCGGCGGGCGCTCCGGGGCCAGCCGCGACACCATCATGGCCGGCCTCATCCGCCAGAACCTCGCCCGCGCGAGCACCGGGCCGGCGACGACCGCGGTCGCGAGCGTCGAGCGCTCCGAGCGGGCGCCCGAGCCGGCCCGCGCCCGCCTCGCCAGCGTCGAGGAGGTCGAGGACGCGACCGAGACGACGGCCTCCGTGCGGTCCGGCCGTCCGCTGGACCTCGCGGCGGCACGCGCCGCTGCGCCGGCGGCACGCGCCAC
>JAEUAC010000020.1 GCA_019695455.1 Methylorubrum extorquens
CCGCGGCGCGGGCGCCGTGTCCTCGAAGCCCGGCGCCGGGCCGGGAGCGCCGGCCAGCGGGGCCGGCGCCGTCAGGGCGGCGACCTCCTGCCGGGCGCGCCGTCCGGACGGCCGAACGGGCTCGGCGGCCGGGGCCTGCGGCACGAAGGTGCCCCGCATGCCGGCATCGTCGCGGTTGTTGGCGGCGGCGACGGCCGGGAAGTCCGTCGCCGCGAGCCGCGTCCGGCCCGCCTGCCGGGCATTGGCGGTCGACGAGCGGTAGAAGTCGGAATCCTCGTCGTCGCTGCCGCCGAAGAGGGTCGCCCAGAGGCTCTTGCGGCCGCCGCTCTCGGGCGCCTCGGCATAGGCCTGGCCCGCGACGGCGCCGCCGCGCGACAGGATCTCGGCCCGGGCCATCTCGTAGCCCGGGAGCGGCCGGCCCTCGCGCGGCAGGTGGACCGTGCGCCCGTCGGGGAAGAGCCGCGCCAGCTGGTCGGTCGACATGCGGGGCCAGGAGCGCACGCTGCCGGCATCGAGGTGGACGAAGGGGTTGAAGGCGTTCGGGTAGAAGCCGACGCCGCCCTCCTGCAGGCGCATCCCGACCTCCCGGACCCGCGCCATGGACGTGCCCGGGATGTAGAAGTCCATGGCCTTGCCGGCCATGTGCTGCGACTGCTCGGACACGGCCTTGGAGCGGCGCCGCAGCATGGCGTTCGTGCCGGGCGAGCGATACGCCGAGACGACGTGGATGGGCGCGTCCGCCCCCACCTCGCGATAGACCTGCCAGACGATGTCGAAGAGGCGGGGCTCCATGCGGGTCGGCTCGTCGATGCGCCAGTCGCGCAGGAGCCAGTTCAGCTGCTTCAGGGCCTCGGAATCGTAGGAGCCGTTGCGGCGGAACGTGATCGCCGCGGTCTCCTTCGTGTGCTCGTGCAGGATGAGGATGGTGCGGGTGTCGCCGTTCGCGACCGCGTCCTGCGTGCCCCGGAGGCCGATCGCGGTCGCGCCGAGGGCCGCGCAGGCGCCCAGGGCCGCGCGCCACCACCGGTTCCTGCCGATCCCTCCAGCCACGCGTCCCGCTTCCCCCTGTCGCGCTCCGGCGACCCGCAAAAGTGAACGGAACCTTGCCGACGTCGGTCACCCGCGCGTTAACGCCGGCATCCTCGTTCATGATCGCGCCCGCCGCTAGGGTCGCTTCGTGGCGAAATCGTGCCGCCCACAGCCAAGCCCGCGGCTCCGGAGGCTCCCGCCGGGCCGTCGCGACGGCTAGGCTCGCGCCATGCCGCCGACCGCACACCCGCCCCCGATCGACCGCGCGCTGCGCGGGCGCCTCCTCTGGTACCGGGACGACCCGGCGAGAGCCGGCCCGGCGGCCCGCGCCTACGTGGAGGACGGCCTGCTCCTCGTCGGGGACGGCCGCGTCGTGGCGGCCGGCCCCGCCGCCGACCTCGCGGACCGCCTGCCGGCGGGGATGCGGGCCATCGACCACGGGCCGCATCTCCTCGTGCCGGGCTTCATCGACGCGCATATCCACTTCCCGCAGGTGCAGGTGGTGGCGAGCCACGGCGCGGCCCTCCTCGACTGGCTGCAGCGCTACACGTTCGTCGAGGAGCAGCGCTTCGCCGATCCCGCCCACGCGGCCGCCAACGCGCGCTTCTTCGTGGACGAGCTCCTGCGCAACGGCACGACGTCCGCGGTCGTGTTCTCGTCCGTGCATCCCGGCGCCGCGGAGGCGCTGCACGCCGAGGCCCACGGCCGGTCCATGCGGCTCGCAATCGGCAAGGTGATGATGGATCGCGGCGCCCCGCCCGCGCTCCTCGACACGGCCGAGACCGGCTACCGCGACGCGAAGGCCCTGATCGAGCGCTGGCACGAGCGGGGCCGCCAGACGAGCGCGATCGCGCCCCGCTTCGCCCTCACGTCGACGCCCGAGCAGCTCGCCGCCGCCGGGCGGCTCGCGCGCGAGCATCCCGACTGCCTCGTGGAGACGCACATCGCGGAGAACCTGCGCGAGATCGAGGCCGTGCGGGCGGCCTTTCCCGAGGACCGCGACTACGCCTCCGTCTACGACCGCTTCGGCCTCCTCGGACCGCGGACGCTGCTCGGCCATTGCCTGCACCTCTCGGCCGACGAGATCGCGCTGATCGCCGAGCGCGGCGCGGTCGCCGTGTTCTGCCCGACCTCGAACGGCTTCCTCGGCTCCGGCCTCTTCGACTGGGCGCGGATGCGCGAGGCGGGCGTGCGGGTCGCGGTCGCGACGGATATCGGCGGCGGGACGAGCTATTCGATGCTGGTCACGATCGGCGAGGCCTACAAGGTGCTCCACCTGCAGGGGCAGAGCCTCGCGCCCGACGCGGCCTTCCACGCGATCACGCGGGGCAACGCGGAGGCGCTCGGCCTCGCCGACCGGATCGGCTCCTTCGAGCCCGGCCTGGAGGCCGACGTCGCGGTGCTCGATTCCCGGGCGACGCCCGCCATGCGGCACCGGATGGAGGCGGCCCGCACGATCGAGGAGGAGCTCTTCGTGCTCGCCACGATGGGCGACGACCGGGCGGTCGCCGCCACCTATCTGGCGGGCGCGCCGGCCCACCGGCGCTGACCCGTGCGGTCGGCGCGGGCCCGTGCTAGGGGCGCGGGCCGCCCTGGAGCCGCCCGTGAACCCGGTCTTCGCCGAACTGCCCACCACGATCTTCGAGACCATGTCCCGGCTCGCGCGCGAGACGGGCGCCGTGAATCTCGGCCAGGGCTTCCCGGACGATCCGGGGCCGGAGGACGTGCGCCGCAGGGCGGCCGAGGCCGTGATCGAGGGCTGGAACCAGTACCCGCCCATGATGGGCCTGCCGGAGCTGCGCGGCGCGGTCGCCCGCCACTACGCGCACTGGCAGGGCGTCGCCTTCGATCCCGAGACGGAGGTCATGGTGACGTCCGGCGCCACGGAGGCGCTGGCCGGCGCCCTGATGGCCCTGATCGAGCCGGGCGACGAGGTCGTGCTGTTCGAGCCCATGTACGACGCCTACCTGCCGCTCGTGCGCCGGGCGGGCGGCGTGCCGCGGTTCGTGACGCTGCGCCCGCCGCACTTCCGCATCACCGAGGCCGCCCTGGAGGCGGCCTTCTCGCCGCGGACCCGCGTCGTCCTGTTCAACAACCCGCTGAACCCGTCCGCCACGATCGCGCCCCCGGAGGATCTCGACCTCCTGGCGCGGTTCTGCGAGCGCTTCGACGCCGTCGCGATCTGCGACGAGGTGTGGGAGCACGTGGTCTTCTACGGCGCCCGGCACGTGCCGCTGGTCGCCCGCCCGGGCATGCGGGACAGGACGGTCAAGATCGGCTCCGCCGGCAAGATCTTCAACCTGACCGGCTGGAAGGTCGGCTTCGTCTGCGCGGCGCCGCCGCTGCTCCGGGTGCTGGCGAAGGCCCACCAGTTCCTGACCTTCACGACGCCGCCGAACCTCCAGGCGGCCGTCGCCTACGGGCTCGACAAGGACGATACCTACTTCGACACGCTCCGGTCCGACCTCGCGCGGAGCCGCGACCGGTTCGCGGACGGGCTGCGGGCGCTCGGCCTGCCCGTGCTCCCCTCGGCCGGGACCTACTTCCTCTGCATGGACATCGCGCCGCTCGGCGAGACGGACGACGAGGCGTTCTGCCGGCGGCTCGTCGCGGAGCACGGCGTCGCCGCCATCCCGGTCAGCGCCTTCTACGCGACGGGCGCCGTGAGGACCCTCGTCCGCTTCTGCTTCGCCAAGCGCGACGCCACGCTCGACGCGGCGCTCGACCGCCTGTCGGCGCTGGCCCGGAGCCAGGCGGCCTGAACCGGCCGCCGCCCTGTCCCGGCCCCCCGCTGCCGTCGTGGCCCGGCGCGTCCCGGCCGTGAGGGCGCGCGAGGACCGCGGGACGACGCACCGGGCTGGCCGTCGGCCGGGCCGAGATCGCTGACGGCCGGCATGCTGTTCAACTCCTTCCCGTTCCTGTTCGGCTTCCTGCCGGCCGCGCTCGGCCTGCACTGGCTGGTCGAGCGGGCGCGGCCGGACTGGCGGGTGCCGGTCCTCGTGCTCCTGTCGCTCGCCTTCTACGGCTGGTGGGACGTGCGCTTCCTGCCGCTGCTCTGCGCCTCCATCGGCCTGAACTGGCTCGTCGCCCGGGCCTTCGGGCGCACCCGCGCCGCCTGGCTCGTCCCGGCCGCGATCGCGGCGAACCTCGTCGTGCTCGGCGTGTTCAAGTACGCGGGCTTCGCCGCCGACCTCGTGGGCGCCGCGACCGGCTTCGCCCTGCCGCGGACCGAATGGGCGCTGCCGCTCGGCATCTCGTTCTTCACCTTCCACCACGTCATGTACCTGGCGGACCTGAGGGCCGGCCGCGCGCCCCTGTTCCCGCTGTCGCGCTACGCCTTCTACATCGCGTTCTTCCCGCAGGTGCTGGCCGGCCCGCTCGTGCGCTGGACGGAGGTGATGCACCAGGCGGAGGAGCGGCCCTATGCCCGGCCGGACGCGGCCGAGCGGGCGGCGCGCGGCCTCGCGCTCCTCGCGATCGGGCTCGCCAAGAAGGTCTTCCTCGGCGACCCGCTCGGCCAGACCGTGAACCCGATCTTCGCGGCCGCCCTCGAGGGCCGGCCCGTCACGATCTGGGACGCCTGGCTCGGCACGCTCGGCTTCACCTTCCAGATCTACTTCGACTTCTCGGGCTACACGGACATGGCGCTCGGCATCGCGCTCCTGTTCGGGATCGTGCTGCCGCAGAACTTCGACGCGCCGTACCGGGCCACCTCGCTGCGCGACTTCTGGCGGCGCTGGCACATGACGCTGTCGCGCTTCCTGCGCGACTACCTCTACGTGCCGCTCGGCGGCAACCGGCGCGGCCTGCCCGTGCAGCTCTGGGCGCTCTTCGCCACCATGCTGCTCGGCGGCCTCTGGCACGGGGCCGGCCTCACCTTCGTCGCCTGGGGGGCCGCGCACGGGATCGGGCTCGCGGCGGGCGTCCTCTGGCGGCGCGCCGGCGGCCGGATGCCGGCCCCGCTCGGCTGGGCCGCGACCGGCGCCTTCGTGGTGCTGACCTGGGTGCTGTTCCGGGCGGGCTCGTTCGAGGCCGCCGCCGCGATCTACCGCCCGCTCTTCGGCTTCGCCGAATGGGGCCAGGCCTTCCGCTGGCGCACGATCGCGCTCGCGGCGCTGGTCGCCTGCCTCGGCCCCACGGCCTGGCGGGCCGTCGAGCGGATGCCGGCCCGACGCTCCGCCGCGATCGGGCTCGCGATCCTCCTCGTCCTGTGCGTCCTCAAGATCGGCGACGACGGCGCGGCCGAGTTCATCTATTTCCAGTTCTGATCCGCCGCGGCGGCCGGCAGGGCCAGCACGACGCGGAGCCCTCCGGCCGGCGCGGCGCCGAGCGCGAGGGAGCCGCCGTAGAGGTCGGCGAGCTCGCGCGTGATCGGCAGGCCGAAGCCGGAGCCGGGCTGGCTCTCGTCCAGCCGCAGACCCGGCCGGAGCACCGCCTCGCGGGCCGCGGGATCGAGCCCCGGCCCGTCGTCGTCGACCCGGATCACGACCTCGCGGCCGTCGCTCTCCGCCCCGACGGAGACGCGCGTCCGGCACCACCGGCAGGCGTTCTCGACGAGGTTGCCGAGCATCTCGTCCAGGTCCTCCCGCTCCACCAGGAGCGCGAGGCCGTCCGGGACCGCCGTCTCGACCGCGATCCCCTTGCCGGCGAAGAGGCGCCGGACCGCGTCCGCCAGGTCCGCGACCGGCGGCCCGAGCGGCGTGCGGGTGCGGACGGGGCCGGCGAGCGCCGCCGCCCGGGCGCGGCGCAGGTGGTGGCGCACGCGACGGTCCATGCCGTCGATCTCGCGGCCGAGCCGTCCGTCGGGATCGCGGCCCGGCTCGGCGAGCGCGAGGGACAGGGTCGCGAGCGGCGTCTTCAGGCCGTGCGCGAGGTTGGCGACGTGCATGCGCGCCCGCGCCAGCGTCTCGGCGTTCTCGCGCAGGAGCGCGTTCAGCTCGCCCGCGAGCGCTCGCAGCTCCGTCGGCTGGTCGGCCGGCACCCGGTCGCGCCGGCCGGCCCGCACGTCCGCGAGCGCCCCCTCGAGCCGGCGCAGCGGCCTCAGCCCCAGCCCGACCTGGACGAGGATGGCGGCGACCAGCGCGGCCGCGACCGCGAGGAGGGTGAGCGACACGGTCGCGAGCGCCGTCCGCAGCGGGCCGTGGATGGCCTCGACCGGCGCCGTCGCGACGACGACCGGCCCGCCCGGGCCGACCCGGCGCAGCCGCGCCCACAGCGCCTCGCCCCGCGGGCCCGTCGACTCCGCCGGACGCGGCCGGTCGCGCGGGCCGCCCTCGCGCCCGTCCTCGACGTCGACGTGGCCGTCGCCGAGCGAGGCGGACCGGAGGGGCGTGTCGTCGCCGCTCCGCACCTCCCAGTACCAGCCGCGCCCGCGCCGATCGAAGGGCGGGCCCTCGACGGGCCGGACGAGCCGCCATTCCCCGCGGGGGCTCCGTTCGAGCGCGGCCGCGACCGTCGCGATCTGGGCGTCGAGCTGCGCGTCGACCTGGCCGCGCACGAGCCGGTCCAGCAGCACCCAGACGGCCGCGCCGGCGACCGCGATCGCGAGGCAGACGGCCAGGCAGGCGGTCGCGATCAGCCGGCCGCGGAGGGAGGCCGGCCATCTCACGACCCGGCCTCCGCCAGCACGTAGCCGCGGCCGCGGACGGCCTGGATCTCGGCCGGCGCGATCTTCTTGCGGAGCCGGGCGATCACGACCTCCAGCGAGTTCGAATCGACCTCCGCGTCGCCCTCGTAGACCCGCTCCGCGAGATCGGACCGGGACACCACCGCGCCCTTGCGCAGCATCAGGCAGGAGAGGATGCGCCATTCGAGGCCCGTCAGGCGCAGCGGCAGCCCGTCCCGCTCGACCTGGCCCGTGCCGGCATCGAAGGTCACGGGCCCGCAGGCGAGCCGCTCGCCCGCATGGCCGGCGGCCCGCCGGACGAGCGCGCGCAGCCGCAGCGCCAGCTCCTCGATGCGGAAGGGCTTCACGAGGTAGTCGTCGGCGCCCGCCTTGAAGCCCTGGACCTTGTCGCTCCAGCCGTCGCGGGCCGTGAGGACGAGGACGGGCAGGCGCCGGTCCGCCGCCCGCCAGGCGCGCAGCACCGCGATGCCGTCGAGCGAGGGCAGGCCGAGATCCAGCACGGCCGCGTCGAACAGCTCCGTCTCGCCGAGATGCTGGCCGTCGATCCCGTCCCGCGCGACGTCGACGGCGAAGTTCTCCGCCCGGAGCGCGCGGGCGATCCCGTCCGCGAGCGCCGCGTCGTCTTCCACCAGCAGGATGCGCATGGGCTGGACTCCGGCCGGCCGCGAGGCGGACCGGCAGCGCGCCGGTCCCGTGAGGGGCCGCCGGGCTAGCCGGCCGGCATGAACCGAACCTGAACCCGCCGCGTCAGGGTG
>JAEUAC010000166.1 GCA_019695455.1 Methylorubrum extorquens
GCTCGTGCCGGGCTACCTCGCGGCCATGGAACGGCCTGGCTACGACCCGCTCGGAACGACCATCGACCGTCCCGCCTGGCGCAGGATCGCCCGCCTCTGGTGGTACGCCCGCCGGGGCTGACGCCCATCCGAGGTCGTCACGGCCGGCGCGACGCTCTCCAGCGCTTCGGAATGGACGCCCTGCCGCGGCGTGGAGACCGGGGCGAGCCCGGCCGCGAGGACGCCGACGCCGAGGCCGGCCCGCCTACTCCGCCGCCTCTGCCCGCGTCTCGCCCAGCCACTCGGCGAGCGCGTCGCGGGCCCGGTCGGTCAGGGCGCGCTTCTTCGCGGCCGCCTTCTCCGGGCCGCGCAGGCGCCTGCCGTCGGGGGACTTCACCGCTCGGTCGAGCGGCGGGAACAGGCCGAAATTGACGTTCATGGGCTGGAACGAGCGTGGCTTCGACGGCGTCTCGGGTTCGGCCTCGTCGAGGATGTGCCCGCCCGTGATGTGGCGGATCAAGGCTCCCATGGCCGTCGTCTCGGGCGGGATCGCCGGCGCGAGGCCGTGCCGCTCGGCCGCCGCGAACCGGCCCGCCATGAGGCCGACGCTGGCGCTCTCGACATAGCCTTCGCAGCCCGTGATCTGGCCGGCGAAGCGCAGCTGCGGCCGGAGCTTCAGGCGCAGGGTCGCGTCGAGGAGCTTCGGCGAGTTCAGGTAGGTGTTGCGGTGCAGGCCGCCGAGCCGGGCGAATTCGGCGCGCTCCAGGCCCGGGATGGTGCGGAACACGCGCACCTGCTCCCCGTGCTTCAGCTTGGTCTGGAAGCCGACGAGGTTGAACAGCGTGCCGAGCGCGTTGTCCTGGCGCAGCTGCACCACGGCGTAGGGCTTCTCGGTCGGCCGGTGCGGGTTCGTCAGGCCGACGGGCTTCATGGGGCCCCAGCGCAGCGTCTCGGCCCCGCGCTCGGCCATCACCTCGATCGGCAGGCACCCGTCGAAATAGGGGGTGGAGGCCTCCCATTCCTTGAAGGAGGTCTTCTCGCCCGACACGAGGGCCGCGACGAACGCCTCGTAGCCCTCGCGGTCGAGCGGGCAGTTCACGTAGTCGGCGCCGGTGCCGCCCGGTCCCGCCTTGTCGTAGCGCGACTGGAACCAGGCCACGTCGAAGTCGATCGAATCGCGGTGCACGATGGGCGCGATGGCGTCGAAGAAGGCGAGCTCGCCCTCCCCCGTCACGGTCCGGACGGCCTCCGCGAGCGCGGGCGAGGTCAGCGGCCCGGTGGCGAGGATGGTCGGGCCCCAGGCCTCGGGCGGCAGCCCCGCGACCTCCTCGCGGAGAATCGTGACGTTCGGATGCGCCTCGAGCGCCGCCGTGACGCTCTCCGAGAACCCGTTGCGGTCGACCGCGA
The DNA here is from genome assembly GCA_019695455.1 of Methylorubrum extorquens. Lineage (GTDB taxonomy): Bacteria > Pseudomonadota > Alphaproteobacteria > Rhizobiales > Beijerinckiaceae > Enterovirga > Enterovirga extorquens_A. The sequence goes on from JAEUAC010000166.1 coordinate 1,387, forward strand.
GCGCCCCGCCGGCCGGCACCTGGTGCCGGTCCGCCTCGCGCATGATGAGCGAGCCGAGGCGCCGCATCTCCTGGTGCAGGAGGCCCACGGCGTTCGTGCCGGCATCGTCGGAGCGGAACGAGTTGGAGCAGACCAGCTCCGCCAGCCCCTCCGTGTGATGCGCGTCCGTGCCGCGCACGGGCCGCATCTCGTGCAGGACCACGCGACACCCCGCCTCGGCCGCCTGCCAGGCGGCTTCCGAACCGGCGAGGCCGCCGCCGACCACGTGTAGCGCGTCACTCATCCCGCCGGGTTACCCGATGCGGTCGCGTCGCGGCAAGCGCACGCGAAAACGCCCGCCGGTGAGGCGGGCGTTCTGGCTGACCGAACCCGTGGACCGAGTGGGTTCAGGCAGCGTGCGTGGTCCGGGCGATCCCGTCGATCTGGAAGCGGGCGACGCCGATGTCTTCCAGTTCGCGGTCGGTCAGCCGGGACAGTTCGCGGACGGTCTCGCGGTACTTCAGGTAGGCGCGGACGCGGGAGAGGATGAACGAGGTGAACATGACGGTCTCTCAAACCGGAGGGCGAGCGGGCCGTCCGTGTTGCACTGCATATAGAACGGGCGACCTGAAGCGAGAATGGGCAGAGTCGCCAGGACAGTCATGCGTGAAGCGCATTGCTTAACGCCGTGTTTACCGGTCGCGAGGTTGAAACCATGCGCTGCATGCATGTTGAGCGTGCCTGTTTGCAGTGCACAAAAACGGCCCGCGGGGCGGCGTTCGACACGGCCCGGGCCGGGCGCTAAGCGGCTCCGTCCCCTCGTCCGGAGCGCGAATCCCCTGGCCGCCGATCCTGCCCTCCTGACCGTCCTGACCCGCATCGCCGAGGCGCTGGAGCGCGCCCGCCCCGGCCCGGCCTCCCCGCCGGATTTCACGGCCGCCGACGCCTTCGTCTGGCAGCCCGCGACCGGCCGGCCCGTCGCGGTGCCGCGCGTCAACCGGGTGGAGATGGAGCTCCTGCGCGGCATCGACCGGATGCGCGACACGCTGGTCGAGAACACGGAGCGGTTCGCGCGCGGCCTGCCCGCCAACAACGCGCTGCTCTGGGGCGCGCGCGGCATGGGCAAGTCGTCGCTGGTGAAGGCCGCCCACGCGACCGTCAACGCGACGGCCCACCCGCCGCTGAAGCTGGTCGAGATCCATCGCGAGGACATCGAGACGCTGCCGGACCTGATGGCCCTGATCCGGCCGGATCCGCATCGCTTCGTCGTGTTCTGCGACGACCTGTCCTTCGACGGCGACGACACCTCCTACAAGTCCCTGAAGGCGGTGCTCGAGGGCGGCATCGAGGGGCGGCCGGACAACGTCATCTTCTACGCGACGTCGAACCGCCGGCACCTGCTGCCGCGCGACATGATGGACAACGAGCGCTCGACCGCCATCAATCCCGGCGAGGCCGTGGAGGAGAAGGTGTCGCTGTCGGACCGGTTCGGCCTCTGGCTCGGCTTCCACAAGTGCAGCCAGGACGAGTACCTGGAGATGGTGTTCGGCTACGCCGCCCATCTCGGGCTCGATCATCCGCGCGACGCGGTCCGGGCCGAGTGCCTGGAATGGTCGACGACGCGCGGCTCGCGCTCCGGCCGCACGGCCTGGCAATACATCCAGGATCTCGCGGGACGGCTCGGCCGCCCGATCTGACCGTCAGGCCGACGGCGGGGCGAAGGGGCCGAGGGGATCGGGCCCGAACCGGTTCGGGCCCGGCGTGCCGCGCAGGCAGCCGTTCTCGACCAGGAGCCAGACGAAGCCGATCGCGGGCACGAGGAGGATCAGCACCCACCAGCCCGACTTGTCGCGGTCGTGGAAGCGCTTCACCGACACCATGATCGTGGAGACGAGCGTCGCGATGCCGACGAGGGTCGAGACGATCCCGGTCGGGGTGTCGAAGAGCGCGCCGTCGACGAGCGACGCGACGAGCTCGGCGGCGAACATCACCACCACGGCGAACCACCAGGCCTTGCGGCCGATGCGCCCGTCGGACGTGAAGAGAAGCTGGCTGAGCGTCACGAAACCATCCGCGGGCGTCCGGGGACGCCCGCGGCCGCCCTCAGTTCGAGGCGAGGTACTTCATCGGGTCGACGGGCGTCGAGCCCTTGCGGATCTCGAAGTGGATCTGCGGCGACGTGACGTTGCCGGTCTGGCCCGACTTCGCGATCGTCTGGCCGCGGGAGACCTTCTGGCCGCGCTTCACGTCGATGTCGCCGTTATGCGCGTAGGCCGACACGTAGCCGTTGTCGTGCCGGATGAGGACCAGGTTGCCGTAGCCCTTCACCTCGGAGCCCGCATAGGCGACCGTGCCCGATTTCGCTGCCTTGACGGGCGTGCCGTCCGGCACCGCGATG
>JAEUAC010000355.1 GCA_019695455.1 Methylorubrum extorquens
CGACGCCTTCGATCCGGACGCGGAGCCGTCCGCGCCCGGCGCGCCGCGCCAGCTCGGCCAGGCGGCCACCACGGCGCCCAATGTCCCGGCCGAGGCCGCGCCCCGCCGTCGGCCGGTCGCGGAGGACACGGCCGCCGCCGAAGGGACGCAGGGCGAGTTCGGCGGCGCCCGCGACACCCTGAACCCCGGCTTCGCGGGAGCCGGCCGGGTGGCCGCGGCGCCGGCGGCGCCCGCGGGCGACGGCACCCGGGCCGAGTACGACGCGGCCTACGCGCTCCATCGCGAGAAGCAGTACGACCAGTCGGAGGCCGCCTTCCGGCGCTTCCTCGCGAGCCACGGGCGCGACCGCCTCGCGCCCGACGCGACCTACTTCCTCGGCGAGTCCTACCTGCAGCGCGGCAAGCACCGCGAGGCCGCGGAACAGTTCCTGAAGGTCTCGACCGAGTACGCCCGCTCGCCCAAGGCGCCCGACGCCATGCTGCGGCTCGGCGTGTCGCTGAACGCGCTCGGGGCGCGCGATCAGGCCTGCGCCACCTTCGCCGAGGTCGAGCGCAAGTTCCCGAACGCGCCCGGCATCAAGGCCGGGATCGACCGCGAGCAGAAGCGGGCCCGCTGCCCGGCGTGAGTGCACCGGGGCCCGGACATCCTCTCGGCCCGGCCGATCGCGACGCGGCCTTCGCGCCGCTGCACGGCGCATCCCACATCCTCGTCGCCGTCTCGGGCGGCCCCGATTCCGTAGCCCTCCTCGGCCTCCTGGCGGAGTGGACCGCCGGGAGGCCGGCGCCGCACCTGTCGGCCGCGACGGTGGACCACCGTCTGCGCCCCGAGGCCGCCGCCGAGGCGGACACCGTCGCCGGCCTCTGCGCGCGGCTCGGCATCCCCCATGCCACGCTGGCCTGGGAGCGCTCCGCCACGGAGCCCCGGTCGCAGGAGGCGGCCCGGCGGGCGCGGTACCGACTCCTTCTCGCCGAAGCGGCGCGTGTCGGCGCGAGCCATCTCGCCACCGCCCATCATGCCGACGACCAGGCCGAGACGCTGCTCATGCGCATGGCCGCCGGGTCCGGCCTCTCGGGCCTGTCCGGCATGCGCCCGCTGGTCCGGCGCGGGGGCGTCGCGCATGTCCGCCCGCTCCTGTCCCTTCCCAAGGCGCGGCTCGTCGCCACCTGCCGGGCGCGATCCTGGCCGTTCGCGGTCGATCCGGCCAACGCCGCGGAGCGGTTCGCGCGCGCGCGGTGGCGGCGCCTGGCCCCGCTGCTGGCGGCAGAGGGGCTCGATCCGGGACGGCTCGGCGCGTTGGCGGCGCGGGTGGCACGCGCCGACGCGGCCCTCGCCGAATGCGCCGCCGCGGCCCTGGCGCGTGCCCGACGCGCCGCGGAGGCCGGCGGGCTGCATCTCGACATGGCGATGCTCGCGGCCGAGCCCGACGAGATCGGGCTCCGCGCGCTGGCGCTCGCCGTCTCGACGCTCCGAGCCGAGGCGGACGACGCCTCGTTCCTCCGCCTCGACCGGATCGAGACCTGCCACGCCGCTTTGGTCGCGGCGGTCCGGGCCGCGCGGCCGCTCCGCCGGACGCTCGCCGGCTGCGTCGTGACGCTCTCCGCGTCGGGCCACCTGATCGTGACCGCCGAGGGGCCGCGACGCCGTGGACGGCGGGAGACGCTAACCCTTCCGGCCACGGAGCCGCCTCGTTCCCTTGGCATGGAGGCACGGCGCACCTAAGTTACTCGCAGGCCGAACGCCGATTTCCGTGCGACGGCCCAGGACTCACCGGACAAGATGAATCCGAACTTCCGTAATTTCGCCCTCTGGGTGATCATCTTCCTCCTGGTCCTGGCGCTCGTCACGCTGTTCCAGAATCCCGGGCACCGCTCGGGCGGCAGCGACATCGCCTACAGCCAGCTGCTCTCCGACGCCGACAACGGCCGCGTGTCGAACGTCGTCATCTCCGGCCAGGAGATCACCGGCACCTACACGGACGGGCGCACCTTCACGACCTACGCCCCCTTCGATCCGGGCCTCGTGACCAAGCTTCAGGGCAAGGGCGTCCAGATCACGGCCCGCCCGCCGGGCGATTCGACGCCGTGGTTCATCGCGCTCCTCGTGAACTGGCTGCCGATCCTCGTCTTCATCGGCGCCTGGATCTTCCTGTCGCGGCAGATGCAGTCGGGCGCGGGCCGGGCCATGGGCTTCGGCAAGTCGAAGGCGAAGCTCCTCACCGAGGCGCATGGCCGCGTGACCTTCGAGGACGTGGCCGGCGTCGACGAGGCCAAGGACGACCTCACGGAGATCGTCGAGTTCCTGCGCGACCCGCAGAAGTTCCAGCGGCTCGGCGGCCGCATCCCGCGGGGCTGCCTGCTCGTCGGACCGCCCGGCACCGGCAAGACGCTCATCGCGCGGGCCGTGGCCGGCGAGGCGAACGTTCCCTTCTTCACGATCTCGGGGTCGGACTTCGTCGAGATGTTCGTGGGCGTCGGCGCGAGCCGCGTGCGCGACATGTTCGAGCAGGCGAAGAAGAACGCGCCCTGCATCATCTTCATCGACGAGATCGACGCGGTCGGCCGCCATCGCGGCGCCGGCCTGGGCGGCGGCAACGACGAGCGCGAGCAGACGCTGAACCAGCTCCTCGTCGAGATGGACGGCTTCGAGGCGAACGAAGGCATCATCATCATCGCGGCCACCAACCGGCCCGACGTGCTGGATCCGGCCCTGCTGCGGCCCGGCCGGTTCGACCGCCAGATCGTCGTCCCGAACCCCGACATCGTCGGCCGCGAGCGGATCCTGCGCGTCCACGTCCGCAAGGTGCCGCTGGCGCCGGACGTCGACCTGAAGACCGTCGCGCGCGGCACCCCGGGCTTCTCGGGCGCCGACCTCATGAACCTCGTCAACGAGGCGGCGCTGCTCGCAGCGCGGCGCGGCAAGCGCATCGTCACGATGCACGAGTTCGAGGACGCCAAGGACAAGGTGATGATGGGCGCCGAGCGCCGCACGCTCGTCATGTCCGACGACGAGAAGCGCCTCACGGCCTACCACGAGGCCGGACACGCGATCTGCGCCTTCCACGTTCCGGCGACGGACCCCGTGCACAAGGCGACGATCATCCCCCGCGGCCGCGCGCTCGGCATGGTCATGCAGCTGCCCGAGCGCGACAAGCTGTCGATGTCGTTCGAGCAGATGACCTCGCGCCTCGCCATCATGATGGGCGGCCGTATCGCCGAGGAGATGACCTTCGGCCCCGACAAGGTCACCTCGGGGGCGCAGTCCGACATCGAGCAGGCGACGCGGCTCGCCAAGATGATGGTCACGCGCTGGGGATTCTCGCCCGAGCTCGGCACCGTCGCCTACGGCGACAACAACGACGAGGTCTTCCTCGGCATGTCGATGGGCCGCCAGCAGACGGTGTCCGAGTCGACCGCCCAGAAGATCGACGCGGAGGTCCGCCGCCTGGTCGAGACCGGTCTGGAGGAGGCCCGCCGCATCCTCGCCGACAAGAAGGACGACCTGGAGGCGCTCGCGCAGGGGCTGCTCGAATACGAGACGCTGTCCGGCGACGAGATCAAGAACCTGCTGAAGGGCCGTCCCCCGGTCCGCGACGGCGGCGACGTGCCGCCGACCCCGGCCCGCGGCTCCTCGGTGCCCTCGGCCGGCCGCGGCCGCCCGAAGGAAAGCGACGGCGGCCTGGAGCCGCAGCCGCAGGGCTGAGCACGCTCACCACCGACGAACGAGAAGGGCGCCACGACGGCGCCCTTTTCTTTGGGCCAGAAGCGTGTCCGTCAGGCCGGGAGTGTTTCGCGATCATCATCGCTTCCCCGTCATTCCGGGGCGCCGGAGGCGAGCCCGGAATCCAGAACCGCAGGTCGCGCCTGACAAGGCGATTGTCGGCGGCTCTGGATCCCGGGCTCTGCTGCGCAGCCCCGGGATGACGGGACTGGACCTCGTGAGCAGCGACCGTTCCGCGAGGACGCCGTACGGCGTTCCCATCCGAGCGGACGACGGCAACGATTTACTGTGATGGGAATGGACCGACCTTCGATCGCCTATCGATGGTAAGACGAGGCTCAGGTCGCGCATCCGATAGGACGGAGACGAGCGTGAGAAAGTATTTCGGCACCGACGGCATTCGCGGCCGGGCCAACGGGGTGATCACGCCGGAGCTGGCGCTGAAGGTCGGCCAAGCGGCGGGCCTGGTGTTCCAGCGCGGCGACCATCGCCACCGCGTCGTCATCGGCAAGGACACCCGCCTGTCGGGCTACATGATCGAGACCGCGCTCATCGCCGGCTTCACCTCGGTCGGCATGGACG
>JAEUAC010000378.1 GCA_019695455.1 Methylorubrum extorquens
GCCGGATCGCGGCGCGCGCCGGTCGGGCCTCGGCCCGCGCCGCGATCCGGCGTCCTGCGGGGACCGGGCGATCCGCCCCGCGATGCGGTCGGCCAGGAGGTCGCTCCCGAAGGCCGTGGCCCCGTACGGGTTGGCGGTCGCCTCGCCCCGGAACGTGCTCATCCAGTCGCGCAACATGGCATCCTCCCACGGACGCCCCGAAGCTAGGCCGTGACGGCTGGCCCGTTGCTGAGACGGTCGTTCAGCCGGCGTTCATCCGGCGGCACCGCCCCGGTTCACTCGATGGGGGCGAGCACCTTCGGGTCGCGGAAGTCGGTCGCGACCAGCTTCTTCGAGATGAGGCCCGTGTCGTAGTAGGTGTCGAGCATCGCCTGGATGGCCGGGAAGTCCGGCGAGGCGTCGGCCCGGCGGGCGAAGTCGTTGTCCTTCAGGAGATAGGTGTCGAGCACCGGCACGGGCACGCGCATGATCTCGGAGACGACCTGCATGGTCTGGTCGCGGTTGGCGAGCGCCTTCTTCATGCCGAGCGTCAGGTCCTTGACGTAGCGACGCGCGAGGTCCGGGCTCTTCTGGACGAAGTCCTTGCGGCAGGCCTCCAGGATATGGACGATGTTCGGCAGGGCCTCCGACAGCGTGAACAGCTTGCGGATGCCGCCCTTGGCCTCCGCCCGCGCCGCGAAGGGCTGGTTCATGTTGACGGCGTCGACGCGGCCCTGGCGGAGCGCGTCCTCGGCCAGCGGAAAGGTCACCTCGACGAGCTTGATGTCCTTCTCGGGATCGAGCCCGGCCTTCCGGAGCAGCAGGTTGAAGGGCCCCTGCGTGCCGCCGTTGATGATCGAGATGCCGACCGTCTTGCCCTTCAGGTCCGCGACCGACTTGATCGGTGAATCCTCCTTCACGGCCCAATAGACCGAGAAGGAGCCCGGCTTCTCGCCGACGTGCTGGGCCACGATGTCGACCGAGAGCGAGCCCGCGATCGTGCCCTGGGCGATGGGCAGGACGCCCTGCGTGCCGCAATCGATGGCGCCCGCCGCGAGGGCCTGCGAGATGGCGGAGGTGCCCTGGAACTGGGACCACTCGATCCGGTAGGCCTTGCCGATGTCCGGGAACTCGGCCGGGCGGCGCATCATCGTGTACTTGGCCTCCTCCGCCGGGATGGTGAACCCGACGCGGATGGTCGGGATCTCCTGGGCGGCGGCGGGCCGGGATGCGGCGCCTGCCGCGAGGGCGGTCAAGGCCCCGGCGAAGGCGGCGAGCGCGAGACGGGCGGACATGCGGTTCCCCTGACGGTCTGGCGCCATCGAACCGGAAGCGTGGCCGTTCGGCAAGGGGCGCCGCAACCTTTCCGTCCGGCCGCCCGTATCTCGCACCGGAACGGGAGATCACCCATGACACGACCGACGCGCCGTCTCGTGACGATCGGGCTCGCGGCGGCCGGGCTCGGCGGAGCGGCGGCCCTCGGCCGGCGGGACGCGGCCGCGGCCGCGCCGGATTCCGGCTTTCCCGTGCGGCTATCCGATGCCGAATGGCGCCGCCGCCTCCCGCCGGAGCGCTACGCCATCCTGCGCAAGGCGGGGACCGAGCGGGCGGGCACGAGCCCGCTCGACGGCGAGAAGCGGGCGGGCACCTTCGCCTGCGCCGGCTGCGACGCCCCGCTCTTCTCGTCGACGACCAAGTTCGACTCGCGCACGGGCTGGCCGTCGTTCTTCCGGCCCCTTCCGGACGCGGTCGGCGAGACGACCGACCGGTCCTACGGCATGAGCCGCACCTCCGTGCATTGCGCGCGCTGCGGCGGCCATCTCGGCCACGTCTTCCGCGACGGCCCTCCGCCGACCGGGCTGCGCTACTGCATGAACGGCCTCGCGATGACGTTCCGGCCGGGCGCGGCCTAGCCGAACTCCGGCCAGGGGCGCTGCGGGCCGCGCATCATCTCGAACGCGGCCGCGATCCCGAGCACGCCGACGTCGTCGAAGCGCCGTCCCGTGATCTGGAGCCCGATCGGCAGGCCGGCCTCCGTGTAGCCCGCGTTCACGGAGGCGGAGGGCTGCTCCGAGAAGTTGAACGGGACCGTGAAGCCGATGTGCTCGAACGGCTTCGTCGGATCGTCGATCGGGGAGGCCATGCCGGCCGGATAGGCGACCACGGGCGCCACGGGCGACAGGACGAAGTCGAACGGCGCCGTGGCGGCGAGCGCCGCGTCGCGCATGACGCCCATCTGGTTCAGGCCGTTGTAGATCTCGGCGCCCGTGCGGTCGCGGCCGCCCTCCGCCCAGCGCAGGATGTAGGGCAGGATGGTGCTCCGGGCGGCCTCCGGCAGGGGGCCGATATCCGTCCAGGCGCGCTGGCGCCAGAACACGTCGAGCCCGTCCAGCATCTCGCGGGTGAGGAACGGGCCGACCGGTTCGACGATCGCGCCGCATTCCTCGAACATCCGGGCCGCCCGCTCCACGCAGGCGCGCACCTCCGGGTCCACGGGCAGGCCGATCCCGGCCTCGCGCTGCAGGCCGATCCGCAGCCCCCGGATCGCGGGCGGGCAGGCGTCCCAGGCGAGATCGGCCGGGGGCAGGCTCATGCCGTCGCGCAGGTCCGGCCCCGACATGACCCGCATCATGAGGGCGGCGTCCGCGACGGTGCGCGTCATGGGCCCGATGACCCGCCCGAAGAAGGGCGGCGCGACCGGGATGCGGCCGAACGAGGGCTTGAGGCCGAACACGCCGCACCAGCCGGCCGGCAGCCGGATCGAGCCGCCGATGTCGGTGCCGACGTGCAGGGGTCCGTAGCCGGCGGCCGCCGCCGCGCCCGCCCCGGCCGAGGAGCCGCCCGGGTTGAGGTCGGTGTTCCAGGGATTGCGCGTGAGCGGATGGAAGGAGGAGAGGCCGGAGGAGAGCATGCCGTAATCCGGCATGGTCGTCTTGGCGAGGATCACGCAGCCCGCCTCCCGCAGGCGCGCGGCGGCGGGCGCGTCCTCGGGGGCCGCCGCGAGCTCGCGCGCGGCCGTGCCGAGCGGCATCGGCACACCCTTCGTCGCCACGTTCTCCTTGATGGTCACGGGCACGCCGTCGAGCGGGCCGGCCTCGCCCTTCAGCCAGCGCGCCTCGGCGCGTCGCGCCTGCGCCAGCGCCTCGTCCGGCCGCCAGTCGTAGAGGGCGGAGAGCCGCGGCTCGGCGGCCTCGATCCGCTCCGCGATGCGGCGCGTCACCTCGACCGGCGACAGGCGCTTCTCCCGGAACGCCTCCACGAGCGCGACGGCGGAGAGATCGGCGATGTCGGACACGGGCGGCTCCGGGGAGAGAGGCCCGGCGTTACCCCGCGTCGAGACCCGGCCGCAAGCCCGGATCCGCGCGCCGCCGCGCGGCGGGGTCGCGGCAGGCGAGGACGGCGTGCCGGTCGACGACCGTCCAGTCCCCGACGCCGGATCCCGACGGCGGCTCGAAGCCCGGGACGGGGAGCCGGTAGGACGCGGACGGCAGGCCGGCGGGCGGCACGACGTGCCCCGCGAGCGGCACCACGATCGCGAGCGGCGCGTCCGGTGCCGCGCAGAAGGCCGCGACGGCGTCCACGCCCGGACGCAGGGGCGGGCCGGGGCGGGCGAGGTGCGGCGAGCGGTCGGACGCGTCCCCGAGGCCGGCGGCCAACAGCCGGTCCATGCGGTCGCCCCACACGACCGCGAGCGGGCGGGAGAAGACCATG
>JAEUAC010000243.1 GCA_019695455.1 Methylorubrum extorquens
CGGGCGTCGCCGCTGCGGGCCGCCGCGCTCGCCGGCGCGGCGCCGGCCTTCGTGCTGACCTGCGGCCACGACCCGCTCGGGCCGGAGGGCCGGGCCTATGCCGAGCGCCTGATCCGCGAGGACGTGCCCGTGACGGCCGTGCACCTCGAGGACGGCACCCACGGCTTCCTGACGATGAACAGGGTCATTCCGGGCGGGGCCGCGGTGCTCGACTTCGCGGGCGCCTTCCTGGCGGACCGCTGCCGGCCGCGCTGAACGGCCGGCCTACGCGACGGCCACGCCGCGCGCCTCGGCCAGCGGCGCGTCGCCCGAGGCGGTCCGGCATTCCGCCATCAGGCGGGCCACCTGGACCAGGGCCGAGGTCGAGGCGGCGTTCACCTCGGCGAGCACGGCGCTGACGTCGCCCTCGCTGTCGCAGGCCGCCTCGAGCATGCGGCAGCGCTCGGCGAGCCGCGTGAAGCCCAGCATGCCGGCGAGGCCGACGATCTTGTGCGCCGTCTCGGCCAGGCGCTCGCGCGGCTCCGCCCCCTGCCAGGGACGCTCGATGCGGGCCACGAGGTCGGCCAGGTATTCCTCCGTCTTCTCCGGCCCGAGCAGCGAGCGCACGTCGTCGTAGGCGGTCGGCGAGAAGCTGTCGGGCAGGGGCGCGGCCGGGGCGGCCGGCTCGGTCGCCAGCAATCCCTCGATCGCCGCGACCAGCTCGCGCCGGACGATCGGCTTGGCCACGTGGGCGTCCATGCCGGCCTCGCGGAAGCGGGCGATCTGGCGCGGCAGCACGTTCGCCGTCATGGCGACGATCGGCGTCAGGGCGTTGGGGCCGTCGCCGGCCCGGATGCGCTGCGCGACCGAGACGCCGTCGAGGCCGGGCATCTGGATGTCGAGCAGGATCACGTCGTAGAGGCGGCTCTCGGCGGTGCGGAGCGCCTCGAGCCCGTCGCCCGCGGCGTCGACCGAGTGCCCGAACCGCTCCAGGATCGCGGTCGCGACCTCGCGGTTGGTGCTGAGGTCGTCGACGATCAGGATCTGCAGCGGCCGCGCCGCGTGCGGCACCGGCTCGGCCGCGACGTTGTCCGGCATGGCGGCCGCCCGCAGCGGCAGCGAGAACGCGAAGGTGGAGCCGCAGCCCTCCTGGCTCGTCACCGTGATCTCGCCGCCCATCAGGTTCACGAGCCGCTGCGAGATCGCGAGGCCGAGGCCCGTGCCGCCGAACTCGTGCTGGATGGACGTGTCCGCCTGGGCGTAGCGCTGGAACAGCGCGCCGATCTTGGCCGACGAGATGCCGATCCCCGAATCGATCACGGAGAAGTGGATCCGGTCCGACGGGTTGGAGGCCCGCACGGCGAGCTTCACGAAGCCGCTCCGCGTGAACTTCACGGCGTTGCCGAGGAGGTTGATCAGGACCTGCCGGATGCGGTGCTCGTCCCCCGCGATCGTGGCAGGCAGCGACGGGTCGAACTCGAGCGTCAGGGCCACGCCCTTCGGCTCGGCCTGGGCCTTCAGCATGTCCGTGCAGGTCTCGACGAGCCGGTCGAGCCGGAACGGCCGTTCGGTGATCTGGAAGGCGCTCGTCTCCAACTTGGACAGGTCGAGGATGTCGTTGACGAGCGACGTCAGCCCGGCGCTGGCCGACTGGATCAGGGCGAGCCTGCGGCGATGCCGCTCCTCGATCGCCGGATCCTCGAGCAGCAGGTCCGTCAGGCCGACGATGCTGCCGAGCGGCGACCGGATCTCGTGGCTCATCGTGGCCAGGAACTCGGTCTTGGCCTCCGTGGCCGCCTCCGCGAGCTCCTTGGCGCGCTTCAGCGCCTGGGTGCGCTCGTCGACCTTCGCCTCGAGGGTCGCGTTCAGGCGGCGCTGGTCCGCATCGCGCTCCTGCAGGGTCTCGAAGGCCCGGGCGAGCGAGCGGGCGAGCTTGCCGTCCTCGTCGAAGGTGGGGCGGTGCGACCAGGGCGCGACCCGGTCGGGCTCCGCCTGCAGCGCCTCGACGTCCCGCGTCAGGGCCTCGAAGGGCCGGGCGGCCGTGCGGGCGATCCGCTCCGCCACGAAGGAGAACACGAGCGAGATCAGGATCACGCCGCCCACGGCCGTGACGCGGAACCTCCAGACGGGCGCCAGGGCCGCCTCGACGGGCTGGCGCGCGACCACCGACCAGCCGAGGCCCGGATGGTCGCCGATGCCCTGCGACTGGGCCTCCATGGAGACGTAGGCCTCGTCCCGCAGGTCGCGGAAGCTGCGCCCGATCAGGTGGCGCGGTCCGAGCAGCACCTCCTTCGACGCGGACAGGACGAGGATCTCCGCCCTGTCGAGGTTCGCGATGGTCCGCAGCGTCGACCGCTGCAGCACCTCCGCCCAGCCCCAGCTGAGATGCGCCGCGATCACGCCGCCGAACGTGCCGTCCGGGCGCAGGACGGGCGCCGCCACGTCCACGAAGCGCAGGGGCTCGACCTGATTGGGCGCGAGATGCTTCTGCAGGAGGAGCGCCTCGTGGACGTCGATGACGACCGGGCCGGCCTGGCCCTCGACGAACCAGGGCCGCTTGGAGACGTCGGCCCCGGCCAGGATCCCGCCCGAGGCGGCGAGCACGCGGCCGGCCTGGTCCGTGATGCCGATCCAGGCGTAGAGCGGCAGCTGGGCCTTGATGCGCTCGATCCAGGCCTGCGCGGCGATCGGATCGCCGCCGGCGACGACGGCCCTCACCTCGTGGGCCGTCGCGGACAGCTTCACGTCCCGGAACGGGTCCGCCATGTCCTCGTCGAGGTGGTTGACCATGCGGGACGCCGCCTGGGCCAGTTGCTGCTCGCCCGAATGCCGGATGATCTTCTCGGCCACGATGTCCACCACGAAGGACAGCGCGACGACCAGGGCCGCCACGAAGGCGACCAGCAAAAGGCGCAGCCGATTGCGGAAGGAGGGAAGGCGTTGCAGAATCACAGCCTGTTTGTCGCTTCCTGAGCCTTACCGACCTGTTAATGTCTCTGGCAGTCAGACTAATATGCAGTACAGCGACTGCGCCGACCGTGCCAACCCGCCTCTTTCGACAGCATCAACGTTCTATGACGCGGCGAGCAACTGGGCGGTTTCAACAACCCCGCGGGACGGCAGACGGCTCCAGATCTCCTGCAGTCGCTTCGGCAGTTCGAGCGGAGCGAAGGGCTTCGAGATCGTGGCGACCGCGCCCAGAGCCGAGTAGCGCTGCATCTCCTGCGGCTGCACCTTCGCCGTGACGAAGATCACGGGCGTGGAGACGAGGCTCGGAACCTTCCGGAGCGCCGTCAACGTCTGCGGACCGTCCATGTCGGGCATCATCACGTCGAGCAGGATGAGGTCGGGCGCGAAGGCGGGCGCCGCCGCGACGGCGGACCGTCCCGAGTCGCAGATGCAGGTCACGAGACCGCCGACCCGCTCCAGCGAGAGCTGCGCCAGCGTGCGGATGTGCGGCTCGTCGTCGACGTAGAGGACGCGCGTCAGGGTGTCGGACATGGGGGCTCAGGCGGCTTCGGAGAGGATGCGGGCGGCCGGGAGATCGAGCAGGAAGGTCGTGCCCCCGGCCGCCCCGACCTCGTAGCCGAGCCGGCCGCCGAGGCGGTCGGCGAGGCGCTTGGCGACGGCGAGGCCGAGCCCCATGCCGCCGATGCGGCGGGTGTCGGACGAATCCGCCTGCGCGAAGCGCGTGAAGATGGAGGAGCGGAAATCCTCGGGGATGCCGGGCCCCCGGTCGAGCACGGCGATGCGGATGCGGCCGTCGCGGCCGCAGGCCCGCAGGTCCACGGGCGAGCCGTCCGGCGAGAACTTGAGCGCGTTGGACAGGAGGTTGTGCAGGATCTGGATGACCGATCGCGCCTCGGTCAGCGTGCAGAGGCCGAACTCGGACTGCACCCGGACGCGGTCGGCGGTGCCCTGGTCCGAGACGGAGCGGACGAGGAGGTCGTGCGCGTCCTCGGGCCGGAAGGTCGGCACCTCGAAGGCCCGGTCGAGCCGGTGGATGGCGACGAGGTTGTCCACGAGGTGGGCGAGGCGGCGCCCGTCCGCGTCCGCCACCGCCAGCATGGTCTGCACCTCCTCGGTCAGCCCCGCCCGCGGGATCTCGGACAACGCCGCCTGGACGGACGAGAGCGGCGAGGTCAGCTCCTGGCCGACGGTCGCGACGAACTCGTCCTTCAGCCGCTCGACCCGCTGCCGCTCCGCGACGCGGGACATCTCGGCGGCCAGGTGCGCGATGAGCGACTTGTGCGACGGCTTCGGCACGATCGGATAGCAGCCGAAGAACTCGAGCACGTAGAGCTCGCCCGAGATGCGGACCGGCACGGCGAAGCCCGAGGTCGCGGTCGACGGCACGAGGGGCGCGAGGTCGCCGCAATCGACGTCGTCCGCCTCGATGACCGTCACCTCCGTCTCGAACACGGCGCGGCTCGCCATCCGGGACGGACGATGGAGGAGGTCCCGCAGGGCGGCCCGGTCCCCGCCGAGCGGCAGCTCGCCGTCCTCGGCGTGGACGAGCCCGGTCGAGACGAGGCCGCCCGGCGTCATCCGCCAGACGTGGCCCAGGTCGTAGGCGAGGTCCTCGCAGGAGAACCTGACATAGGCGAGGATGGCGGATTCGAGATCGGCGGCGGCGTTCGCGATCATGCCGATGGCCCCCTGCCAGCGGAAGTAGCGCGACTGGTAGGCGAGCGCGACGTCCTGCGCGCGCTCCTGCGTCATGTCCGTGTAGGTCGTCAGGAAGCCGCCCTTGGCGAGCCGCACGCCCTGCAGCCGCACCGTGTTGCCGTTGCGCAGCGTGCGCTCGAAGTCGAAGCCCTCCATCGTGCCGACCTGGGCGGCGCGCCGGCGCGCCAGCTCGGTCGGCTCGCCCTCGCCGTACAGGCCCTGGGCGGCCATGAACTCGGCGCAGGAGAGGAAGTCCCGCCCGACCGTCGCGAGCTCCGGCGGGAAGCCCAGGACGTCGAGGGTGGTCGCGTTGACGACCTGGAGCGTCAGGTCGGCGTCGAAGGCCGTGACGCCCTGGCCGATGCTGTCCAGCGTCGCCTCCAGGATCTCGGTGCGGCGCCGCAGGGCGGATTCGCGCTCCCGGTAGACGGCCTGGGACAGTTCCAGCTCGAGGCGCTTCAGCGACGCCCGCGCCAGCGTCATCACGGTCTCGAGCCGCGTCGGGTCGGGCACGGGCCGTTCGCGGACGTCGAAGCCGCACAGGGTGCCGAGCACGCGGCCGTCCGAGGTCACGAGCGGGATGCCGACGTAGAAGCGGAACCGGTTGGCGGGCCCGATCACGTGCGGGCTCGTCGCGAAGCGCGGGTCGGCGAGCGCATCGGGAACGACGAGCGGCTTCGCCGTCCGCACGACGGTGTCGCAGAACGTGCCGGTCCGGTCGAAGCGGCAGGTCGACGGGAGGCCGGCGCCCGCCATCATGACCATCTGGTCGCCCTCGAACACCGTGAGGCACGCGACGGGCACGTCGAAGAGGGCCTGGAACACGGTCGCGAGCGCCACGAAGGCGGGCTCCGCGACGGCCTCGGCGTAGCGCCGCGCGATGGCGGGGCAGGCCGGCGCGGCGGAGGACGGCGCGGCCGCGGGCGGCCCGGAGGCCTCGGCCGGAGGGTCGAACGCGACGTCGCTCATGCGCCGAGCGCCTGCAGGAGCGGGCCGCCCGCCCGGTCCGACGAGAAGGCCCCGGGCGCGGGCATGGCCACCGGGAAGGCGGCCTCGTGGGAGAACGCGACGGAGGCGGCCGGACCGGGCGCCCGGGCCCTGACGGTCTCGGTCGGCAGGTCCACCGTGATCGTCGTCGTGCCGGACGAGGACCGGTCCACGACCCGGCCTCCCGCCCGCTCCAGCAGGCAGCAGGCGAGCCGGATCGCGACGTGGCCGACGACGCAGCGCTCGGGGCCGCTCCGGGCGGGACCCTCGACCACGATGCGGATCCCCGCGGACCGGTGGCGGACGGAGACCCGGGCCGGCCCGGCCGGCCCGTCGAAGGCGCCCGCGAGCTTCGCGAAGGCCCGTCCGAGCAGGGCCTGGTCGAACACGGCCGGGAAGGCCGCTCCCTCGTCGAGCGCGAGGACGAGCCCCGCCGCCCGCGCGGCCTCGCTGAGGAAAGGCGCGAGGTCCCCCGGCTCCGGCGCCGACCGCGTGTCGCCGTGCTGGATGTCGTGGATCGCGAGCACGTCCTCGATCAGGGTCCCGAGGACGCGGCTGTCCGCGCCCGCCTTGCCGAGCAGCGCGGCGGCATCCTCCGGCAGGGCGCCGAACAGGCCCGATTCCAGGAGCTCCAGCATGCCCCGCATGGACGTGAGCGGGGTGCGCAGCTCGTGGCTGATCGTCGAGATGAACTCCGCCTTGCGGAGCCGCGCCCGGTCGCGCTCCGCCACCAGGGCGAGCTGGGTCTCGACGTCCTTGACGATGTCCTTGTGCCAGCTCTTCCGCTTGAAGCCGCGCCGCCCGTAGAACTCGAGCACGTAGAGGTCGTCGAGGACGCGCAGCGGGATGGCGTAGCCGGTCCGCATGTCCTCCGCCGCGCAGAGGGCGCCGGCGTCGCCCCGGTCCGTGTCGGCCTCCGTGGCATAGGCGATGGCGCATTGCGCGGCGCAGCGCAGGGCGAGGGGCGAGGGACGCAGGAGCGTGGCGGCCAGCGCCGCCTCGGCGGCGCCGCCGAGCTCCGGCCGGCTGCCGAGGCTCAGGATGCCCATCTGCGTCAGGCCGTGCTCCGCGCGCCGCCACACGGTGCCGAGCGCGCCGTCCAGCTCGCGCCGGTTCAGGTCCACCACCCGCCGCAGGGCCGCCCCGAGATCGGGCGCCGAGTTCGACAGGACGGCGAGCTTGTGCTGCAGCTCGAAGTAGCGGGCCTGGACCAGGAGCTCCGCCTGCCGGCGGCGCAGGTCCGACATGTCGACATAGGTCGTGATGAACCCCTCCGACATCTGCCGGAGGCGGCGGCGGACGGTGCGGCCGTCCGCCAGCGTGATCTCGGTGTCGGGCGCCAGCGGCTGGGGACGGGTGTCCAGGTACTGGCGCAGCCGCCCGGCGCGCGAGGCCAGGAGCTCGGCCGGGTCGCCCTGCCCGTAGAAGCCCGCGCGCGCCACCGCCGTCAGGTCGAGCGTCGTCGGATCGTCGTGCACCTCGGCCGAGAGGCCCAGGATCTCGGCCCCCTTCCGGTTCACGGCCACGAGGTCGAGGTTGCCGTCGAAGATCGTCACCCCCTCCGTGATGTTGTCGAAGGTCGCCTCCAGGATCTCGCTCCGGTTCACGAGCGCGATCTCCTGGGCTTCGAGCTCGGCGTTCGCCGTCTTCAGCTCGAGCTCCGCGACGGCGGTCGTGGCGAGCTCCTCCAGCATGGCGACCGTGGCCTCGTCGGGCGCGGGCCGGGCGACGGCGTCGAAGCCGCACAGCGTGCCGAGCACGGCGCCCGTCGAGGTCGCGAGCGGGATGCCGACGAAGAACGGCATGGGGGCCTCCGGCCGCGTCACGTAGAAGTGGTCGGCGAAGCGCGGGTCGCGCCGCGCGTCCGTCACCACGAGGGAGCGGCCGGTGCGGACGACCTCCTCCGAGAAGCTGCCCTGGCGCGGGACGCTCCAGAGCGTCCCCTCGCCGACGCCGCTCCAGACCTTGAGGCTGTCCACGTCGATGACGACCACGTAGGCCGCCGCGACGTCCAGCATCAGGCGCAGCGCGTGGACCAGCGCGTCGAAGGTCGCGACCGTCGCCGTCTCCGTCATGCCGAGCCGGGCGATGGTGGCGAGGCGGTCGGCCTCCTCCACGCGCCTGGCGCCCGGAACGGCCCGGATGTCTCGCTCAGCGCTCACGAAGGGCCTCGCTCGTCGCGCGCACGATCGGCTTCAGGAGGTAGGACAGGACGGTCTTCGACCCGGTCTGGATGTCGGCGATCACCGTCATGCCGGGCAGGATCTGCGTGCGCGCCGGATCGCCCGGCAGGTGGTCGCCCGCGAGCGTGATGCGGGCCCGGTAGTAGGGCACGCCCTTCTCGTCCTGGAAGGTCGTCGCCGAGATGGTCTCGATGCGGCCCGGCGCGGCGCCGAAGCGCGTGTAGTCGTAGGCCATGACCTTGACGTCCACGGTCTGGCCGACCCGCACGAAGCCGATGTCGCGCGGCTGGACGCGGGCCTCGACGAGGGGCGCGACGCCGCTCGGGATGATCTCCATCAGGGTCGAGCCGGGCGCCACGACGCCGCCCAGCGTCTCCGTCTGCAGCCCCTTCACGATGCCCCGCACGGGCGAGCGGACCGTCAGCCTGCGCACGCGGTCCTCCGCCCGGGCGACCGCCTCGCGGGTCTCGGCGAGCTCGCCCTCGACCTTGGCGGCGTCCTCGGCGATCTCGCGGTTGGTGCGGGCGACGAGGTCGGGCATGCGGGCCGCCGCCTCGGCGACCGCGCGCTCGGACCGGGCGATCTGGCCCTCGATCTCGGCCACCTGCGAGCGGACCCGCGCCTGGTCGCGCTGCAGGTCGAGGAGGTTCATGCGGGGCGACAGCGCCTTGTCGACGAGGCCCTGCCGGGTGGCGACCTGCTCGGTGACGATGCGGAGCTGGTCGGCGGCCGTCGCGACCTGGCTGCGGATGGAGGCGAGCTCGGCGCGGCGCTGCAGCAGCTGCTCGCCGAGCAGCACGCGCTGGGCCTCGAAGGCGGCCCGCTTGTCGCGCAGGAGGTCGTTCTGCGCGGTCGCCAGCCGGCCGTAGGCGGGATCGGCGGCCTCCGGCGGCGTCTCCCCGCTCCGATAGGCGGCGAGCTGGGCGTGCTGCAGCGTGAGCGCCGCGAGGCGCGTGCGCAGCTGCTGCAGCTCCGGCTGGATGCCCGCCCCGTCGAGCTCGAGCAGGACCTGCCCGGCCTCCACGGTCTCGCCCTCGCGCACCCGCACGGCCGAGACGATGCCGCCCTCGAGGTGCTGGATGCGCCGCACGGTGCCGGTCGGCGCGACGTCCCCGGAGGCGGTGGCGACCTCGCCGATCGGCGTCACGGCCGCCCAGGCGACGAAGAGCGCCACCGCGGCGACGAGCACGGCGACCGTCGCGACGACCAGCGGCCGCGGCGCGGCCTCCTCGAGCTCGATGGATTGGGCGAGACGTCCCTGTCCGGGGCGCCAGGCGAGGTCGGACCGGCTCCAGAACGGGGCCACGGCGGGAACGAAGCTCATCGGGTCACCTCGGCCACGCGGCGCAGCAGGTCCTGGGCGCTTCCGTCGTGGACGAGCGCGCCCTTCTTCATGACCAGCGCGCGGTCGGCCGCCTGGACGTGGTGGGGCTGGTGGGTCGCGAGCAGCACGGTGACGCGCCCCCGCAGCATGTCCAGCTGCTCGAGCACGAGGTCCTCGCCCGTGCCGTCGTCGATGGTGCCCGGCTCGTCGAGCAGGACCACGCTCGCGTCGACCAGCAGCGTGCGGGCGAGCACCAGCTTGCGGGCGAACATGGCCGGGACGGAGCCGTCCACCGGCGTGTCGAGGCCGTGCGGCAGGGCCGCCAGGTCGTCGAGGAGCCCGACGCGCGACAGGACCTCCGTCAGGTCGCGGTCGGTCGCCGTCGGCCGGCCGAGGCGCAGGTTGTCGCGCAGGCTGCCCGGGAAGATGTCGGAGCGCTGCGGCAGGTAGCTCACCCATTGGCGCAGGTCGCCCGTGCCGAGCTGCCGCGTGTCGATCCCGTCGATCGCGACCGTGCCGGCCTGCACGCGGTAGAGCGCCGCGATCAGCTTCAGGATCGTCGACTTGCCGGAGCCGTTGCCGCCCGTGATGGCGACCGTCTCGCCCGGCGCGATGTCGAAGGACACGCCCGCGACCGCCGGGTCGCCGTGCATGTCGTAGCGGAAGAACACCTTGTCGAAGGTGATGCGGCCCGCGAAGCGGCGGCTGCGCGTCGTGATGGCGGCGTCGTTCCGGTTCTCGGAGGGCGCCGCCATGGTCTCGTCGATGCGGCGGAGCGAATGCCCGACCTGGTCGAGGCGCGTGACGGTGACGAACAGCGTCTGCAGCGGCGCCAGCACCCGCCACACGAGCGTCATGGAGGCGATCAGGGCGCCGATCGTGACGGAGCCGTCCATGGCGAGCACGGCCCCGATCGCGAGCGTGGTCGCGCCCGCCACCATGTTGATCGCGTAGGCGATGGCGTCCGTCATGCCGCCGATGCGGGCGGCCGACAGGTTGGCGAAGGCGAGATCCGCCGAGCGCTCGCGGAAGCGCTGCAGCCACAGGGCCTCGGTACCGCCCGCCTTGATGGCCGTGAAGTTCGCCAGGATCTCGGCCGAGAGGGTCTGGACGTCGCCCGACAGAGCCGCGTTGCGGGCGAGGGCCGTCCGGGCCCAGCGCAGGAACGCGAGGCCGAACGCCGCGATGACCAGCGCCGACAGGACCGGCACCACGGCGAGCCAGCCGCCGATGACGCCGAGCGCCACGACGAAGATCGTCACGAACGGGATCTCGAGGAGCGACAGCGCGATCGGCCCCGCGAACACGTTGCGGACGGTCTCGACCTCCCGGAGCTGCGCGAGGCGCGTCCCGACCGCGACCCGCTCGAGGTCGATGAGCGGCAGGCTCAGGATCTTCTCGACGGCCGCCGTGCCGATGATGAAGTCGAGGCGCGCGCCGAGATGGGCCACGATGCCGCCGCGGATCAGCCGGAGCAGCATGTCGAAGGCGAGGACGAGCGCGATGCCGATGCCGAAGAAGGCGAGCGTCGTGCCGTTCCGGCTCGGCAGGACCTGGTCGTACACGGCCTGGACGAAGAAGGCCGGCAGGAGCGCGAGCAGGTTCAGGGTCAGCGTGATGCCGAGCAGGCCGAGGAGGCGCGGCTCGAAGCGCGCGATCAGCGCCCGGATCCAGCCGCGGCGCGAGGCGGAGACGGGCTGCACCTTGGCGGGGCCGAACGTGCACAGCGTGCCCGGCCGGTCGAGGTCGGTGAGCTCGACCACGGTCGCGTCGTGGGCGTCGAAGCAGGCGAGGCTGCCCGGCACGCCGCCCTGGTAGGCGGCCAGGAGGACGTCGTCGCCCGACAGGAACAGGCACGGCAGGAGCCGCCGGTCGACGTCGCGCAGCCGCCCGGCCGAGACCGTGCTGGCGTAGCCGAGCCGCGCCATGACGTTGCGCAGGTCGACGAGGTCGGCCGGCGGCCGAAGTCCCGTCGCGTCCGCGAGCTGCCGCGCCCCGCCCCGCCAGCGCAGCAGCGGGAGCACCGGCTCGTTGCGGCGGCCGATCGGCGTGGCCGCGCCGGACATGGCCGAGGCGGTAACACCGATCGGCGTCTGCAACGAGCCCCTGCTCGCGCTGCTGCGCTGGCGG